>JAPKDT010000020.1 GCA_028822475.1 SAR324 cluster bacterium | reverse complement strand
CGGTGTTGCGAGAAATTACCTCTATAGAATTGATACGAGAAAATTCAGTGATTAGATCCTCCACAATTCCGTCTACTAGAAAATCATTATCCTCAACATTACTGAGGTTGTTAAAAGGCAGTACAATAAGACGAGGTTTTGCGTTGGCAGATTGTTGACGCAACTGAGTTGATGATGGAGCCGCGGAAGATATCTGTGAAACCTCCTCCGTTTCATGTCCCAGCAAAACGTTAAAGGTGTGAACAGGGTCCTCGATATTTTTCATCTCCTGTGGTCCCGTACTCACAAAACTCAGATCGAGCTTGCGGCGTACCTCTTCGTGAAATTTACCGGAAACGCAGATGCCCCCAGGTTCCGCCAATGGTTCCAGTCGGGCAGCGACATTCACCCCGTCGCCATAGAGATTGTCCCCTTCAATGATTACATCCCCAAGATTTAAACCTACCCGAAGCTCCATTTGGTCTTCAGGAGGAATTTCTAAGTTACGATCTCTTAAATTGCGTTGGAACTCGACAGCAGCTACGATGGCATCCACTGGACTGGCGAACTCGGCGATCACTGAGTCTCCAGCACTCCCGAAGACACGCCCATGGTTCGCTTCGATGGACTCATCGGTGATGGTTCGACAAGCTTTGAGATTTTTCAGGGTACGGTTCTCGTTCTCTCCCATTTTTTTGCTGAAACCTACCACATCGGCAGCAAGGATAGCGGCTAATTTTCTTCGAGGCTTATTATCGGTCATAGACTTTCAAATTTTAAATATTAGATCTATAATTCTGAGAGCTACAACAGTAGCAGATTATACAAAGTGTTGGATTATCAAATTAAAAAACGATTAAGAGGTAATCATTGCTAAATGAATTTTCGGGTTAGATATTTAATAGTTGAAAAATGCTCACACTAACTTGTTATCCCCACAATTCAGATGATGGCGGAAAAACGATACTTCCGTCATATTTAAGCGGAAAAGCCCTGTCATCATAAAGATATAAAGGTGCGTCCAAATCAATTATTTTTGCTCGCTGGGCAATTAAAAACGCCGGTGCGATCCCCAGTGAAGTTGCAGACATGCAGCCTATCATAGTCCGGAAACCTTTATCTTCCGCCGCCGCCTGTAGTCGAAGTGCTTCGGTTAGACCTCCGGTTTTATCCAGTTTAATATTTATGAACTCATAAAGTCCGACTAATCTCTCAAGGTCAGCGGTATCGTGACATGACTCATCAGCGCAGACCGGAATTGGATGGTCAAGGGTTTTTAATATACTGTCGTTATCAGCAGGAAATGGCTGTTCAATCATTTCTACTCCGAGCTTTTTAAATTCCGGAACATAGCGTTTATAATGTTCTGGAGTCCAGCCCTCATTCGCGTCAATTACTAGGCGTGATTCAGGAGCATTTTTCCTAATTTCAACCAGACGTTCCAAGTCTCCGTCACCAGTGAGTTTAATTTTTAAAATTGGTCTTTTAGCATTTTTAAGTGCTATTTCGCCCATTATTTTAGGAGTATCAACGCCAAGCGAGTATACGGTTGTTACATTTCCAGGAGTAGAATTAGTTTTTGCTCCCAAATGCAGAGAAATTTCCGGCAGTTCCCAGACCCTTTTTCCAGCAAGCTTTGCTTCCAGATCCCAGAGTGCGCAATCCACCGCATTTCTGGCAGCGCCTTGAGGCATTTCCTGCTGCAGTTCTGTGCGTGTCATGCCATTTTCAATATGGCTGCGAAAATCCTCAATCAGACTTTCAGTTTGTGCGATGGACTCATTGTAATGCTCAGTTGGCGTAGCCTCGCCCCAAGCTTTAAAACCGTTTTGTTCCAGTTCGACCACAACTACATCGAAATTATCGTCAATTCCTCTTGAAATCGCAAATGGCTCTTCTCTCCAGTTTTCGGAATGGACTTTCAGTATTCTTTCAGACATAAATTATAATTAGTAATTTGAAGGTTGATCTTAATAAATTTTATCTGAATCTTCGGGGGGACGTGCCCGCCAGCGTCGATGCATCCAGAAATATTGTTCCGGATATTGCCGGATAACTTTTTCCAGCTCAGTATTAATATTCTGGCTGATATGCTGAGTGTCTTTTTCCTGTTCACCTGTAAGATCAAAAGAGATACGTTGAAAAGTAATCTCAAATTTGTCTCCAACATAAGGACAGGTTACGAGTATAACAGGACTTTTACGCAGCAAATGAAACGCGGCGGTGCCTTTGCTGGAGGAAGCAAGTTTAGCAAAAAAATTAACAAAAAGATCGGATTTATTATCATTTTGATCAATCAACATGGCGATGATCTTATTAGCAGCAAGTGCTCTTCCCATTTGCAAAGTTGCTCTTTTACCTTTATCAATTGTTTGAACACCAAAACTGGCACGAGCGTTATTCTGAAGTTCGTTTGTGAGCGGGTTGGTTTGCCGGCCAACGTACATGCTTACAGGATATCCAAGTTCTGCGAGAGCAGATGGAATCATCTCCCAATTACCAAAGTGTCCACTGACAAGAAGCACACCCTTATTTTCTGTTAAAGCCTCATCCAGGATTTGCAAATTATTAAAGAGCGTCACTTTTGCGGTGAGACCCTTCCAGGCATCCATGTGTAAAACGTCCATGCAAAAACGTGCGAACCAGCGGTAGTTTGCACGAGCAATTTTTCCACGTTCCTTTGTTGATAATTCCGGAAATGCGAGTTCCAGATTGACTGAGACTATTTTCCGGCAAATACGTAAAACGTGATAGAGCAGGAGATCCAGCAGGAATGCTCCCTGTTGAAGTCTTTTTTCTGATGCACCTTCACCCCAACGTTTCAAGCTGTTGAAAAGTGCAAATTCAAGACGGTGTCCAAATTTGTATTTTTCTGGTCTGTGTTTGCTCTTGGATGTTTCAGGCATATTTAAAATATTGTTTCGTGAATCATTAGCAAAACAATAGCAGATTTACGCTAATATGAAAGACAGAATACTTATTCAGGAAGCATAAAGTAAGCTCTCTAAACTTACACTGCTGACAGTCTGTCCTCGATTTATTGACGTAAATGTGTCATTTTATAAGCAGGAGATTACTATCATCTCATGCTGAACTTTCATTAATTATTAAAGACGGCAGTTTAACGCATTTCTTTCTGCAGTCCAGACTGTGAAAGAGTTACTCAAACTGCAAGAGTGTGCAGAGCAGAGCTTTTGTTGAGAGAGCTGATTTATTTATCATAATTTGTAGAATTTTAAATGAACATAAAAACGCCTGATCCAAAATTTATCCGTAACTTTTCCATCATTGCACATATAGATCACGGAAAATCAACGTTGGCGGATTGTCTGATGAAAGAGACAGGCGCTATTACTGACCGTGAATCACAAGAGCAATTGCTGGATAATATGGATATTGAGCGTGAACGCGGTATTACAGTAAAATCACAGACTGTACGTTTGAATTATCAGGCAGAAGACGGAAATGAATATATTTTGAACCTGATCGACACTCCCGGACATGTTGATTTTACCTATGAAGTCTCGAGGTCACTGGCGGCCTGTGAAGGTGCATTGCTGGTCGTTGACGCAGCGCAGGGAGTTGAGGCGCAGACGCTGGCCAATGTTTATCTGGCTCTTGAAAATGATTTGGAAATATTGACTGTCCTGAATAAAATTGACCTGCCTACCGCTGAGCCGGAAAGAGTTTGTCAGGAAGTTGAAGACCTTATCGGTTTGGATACCAGCATTGCCACGAGGGTCAGCGCGAAACAGGGGATTGGCATAGTGGAAGTTCTTAAGCAGGTGGTAGAATATGTCCCTCCGCCTGCAGGTGATCCCAACGCGCCTTTGCGGGCTTTGATTTTCGACTCATGGTTTGATTCATATCTTGGCATTGTAATCATGATCCGTGTTATGGACGGTAAAGTAAAAGTTGGAGATAAAGTGCTTTTTATCTCAACAGCTAAGGAATATGAGGTGGTTCAACTTGGTGTCTTCACGCCTTTCCGTGAAGAACGTTCTGAGCTCGGAATCGGTGAAGTTGGTTTTTTATGTGCTTCAATTAAGACTATTGGTCACACAAAAATAGGCGATACAGTCACTAGTGTTGACAATCCGTGCAAAGATGTGCTGCCAGGATATGCAGAAGCAAAGCCGATGGTCTTCAGCGGGATATTTCCGGTGGAGGGTGAACAATATGAAGAACTCAAAGAAGCATTACGTAAACTTGCTCTTAATGACTCATCGCTGAGTTATGAGCTCGAAACTTCCGTGGCACTTGGTTTTGGTTTCCGTTGCGGATTCCTGGGGCTTTTGCATATGGAAATTACCCAGGAAAGACTGGAGCGTGAATTTAATCTGCAGCTGATTACCACTGCTCCAAGTGTGGTGTATCAGGTACATCTTAAAAAAGGTGGATCCATCCGGATCGATAATCCGTCTCAGTTGCCTTCTCCGATGGAGATAGATTTTATAGAAGAACCTTATATTCGGGGTCGTGTACTGACTCCACAGGAATACGTCGGCGGAATTATGAAACTCGCGCAGGAGCGTCGAGGTGTCCAGACCAATATGGAATATCCTTCGCAAAATCGTGTTATGCTCGAATATGAACTTCCTTTAAATGAAATTGTGCTGGATTTTTACGACCAGCTGAAATCAGTTTCGCGCGGATATGCGTCGTTTGACTATGAGCTGATTGATTACCGCAGGGGAAAATTGGTAAAGCTGGATATTATGCTCAATGCTGAAATGGTGGACGCGTTATCGCTGATTATTCCCAGTGATCAGGCACCTTCTCGTGGACGTGAACTGGCCAAAAAAATCAAAGAGTTTATTCCAAAACAGATGTATGAAGTTGCAATCCAGGCTGCGATCGGCGCAAAAATCATTGCCCGTGAAACACAAGGTGCGATGCGTAAAGATGTTACTGCAAAATGTTATGGAGGTGACATCAGCCGTAAACGCAAACTGCTGGAAAAGCAAAAGGCCGGTAAAAAAAGGATGAAACTGATAGGTTCTGTCGAAGTGCCTCAGGAAGCGTTTATGGCGGTGTTGAAAATTGAACGCTAATTACAGATTCATCAAAATAATCTTTTGAATGCAAGAAAAAATGAGTCAAATACGCCTCAGTACTAAAATTTCTGCAACCAATGAAAGTGTGTCTGTAGTTACGGGCAAGGTTGCAAATTCTGCAGAAGATATCCGTAATAAATTACTGCATTTGAACCAGGTAATTCATGTAGTACAAAACGAATCGACTTTAGGAGTGTGTCTTGGTGAGGACGTGACTGATTCAACTTCCGGAACTTCGATGGGAGCTTTAGCTCAAGTTCCTGCAATGCAAGTGGGACAGTTTGGAGATCCGGCATTCATGCAAAATTACGGTCTTAATATGGCTTATATGACGGGTGCAATGGCAAATGGGATTGCTTCGGAGGAACTAGTTATTGCTGCTGGAAAAGCAGGTTTGCTCGGTTCATTTGGCGCCGCCGGCCTGGTACCGTCACGTATCGAAGAAGCAATTAAGAAAATCCAGCAGGCATTGCCGAACGGTCCGTATGCTTTCAATCTTATCCACAGTCCCAGCGAAGACGCAATTGAACGTGGAGCAGTAGATATGTTTTTGAAGCATGGCGTGGCAACAGTTGAAGCTTCGGCTTTTCTTGGTCTGACGCCAAATATTGTACGTTACCGCGCTGCTGGTTTAAGCCGTAACTCGAAAAATCAGCTCGTTATTTCTAACAGAGTGATTGCCAAAATATCACGCACCGAAGTGGCTTCAAAATTTATGGCTCCGGCGCCAGATGCAATTCTCCGGAAATTAGTAGAAGAGGGCAGCATTACTGAGGAACAGGCGCAACTCGCGGCGCATGTTCCGATGGCAGACGATATTACAGTAGAAGCTGATTCCGGAGGACACACAGACAATCGTCCGCTTGTGTTGCTGCTTCCAGCTATTCTGACCCTCGCGGAACAATTTCAGCGCAAATACGGCTACGCTCAGTCAATCAGGGTAGGAGCGGCAGGAGGTATCGGAACTCCGGCTTCTGCACTGGCGGCCTTTATGATGGGAGCAGCTTATGTAGTTACCGGATCAGTTAACCAATCCTGCCTGGAAGCGGCTGCGTCAACGCACAGTAAAAATCTGTTAGCTCAGGCAGTAATGACAGATGTAACAATGGCTCCCGCGGCGGATATGTTTGAAATGGGTGTGGAATTACAAGTGCTGAAACGTGGAACCATGTTTCCGATGCGGGCCAAAAAATTGTATGAATTATATAAAAACTATGAAAGCATCGAAGAAATTCCGCAGCAGGAGCGCTTAAAACTGGAACAGCAGGTTTTCCGCAGTTCTCTTGATGAAATCTGGCGGCAGACCGAGGAGCATTTTAATGCCCGTGATCCGCATCAGATTGAACGTGCGAAGGATCATCCAAAGCGGAAAATGGCTCTGATTTTTCGTTGGTATCTCGGTTTGTCTTCACGCTGGTCAAATTCCGGTGAGCAGGGACGTGAGGCGGATTACCAAATCTGGGCCGGACCTGCAATGGGTGCATTCAATGATTGGGTTAAGGGTTCGTATTTGGAAGAGGTTTCAAACCGCAAAACTGTAGAAGTAGCATGGCAC
Source organism: SAR324 cluster bacterium (assembly GCA_028822475.1). Lineage (GTDB taxonomy): Bacteria > SAR324 > SAR324 > SAR324 > NAC60-12 > Arctic96AD-7. The sequence continues at coordinate 8,303 of JAPKDT010000020.1, read as the reverse complement.
ATTATGTCAGGAGCCGCGTATTTATATCGGCTTCGTCTTTTGCAGATACAAGGCGTCTGGCTTCCTCCTGCCTGTGAAGTCTATACACCGCAGCCTTTTTCCGCTTGAGGCACTCAGCTTTTATTCATGCAACCGGGAAAGGTCTGTATACTCAGCAATGTTGTTCCTGTCTTGTGTTCTTAGTCGTAGACATGGTAGGTTTTAACCTTCGTTTTTTTAATATTTTTGTTGATTGAGAATGTCTAAAATAGAGGAGTGGTGAGTATCAAAATTGCTGTCATGAGCATGAAGGGCGGTCAGGCCAAGACCACTCTTGCAATCAATTTAGCTGCCAGAATTGCTAAAGCCCGACGTGATGTCCTTTTGATTGATTCAGACATTCAGGCTAATGTCACTACAACTTTTCAGCGTGATCATCACTGTAATCTAGCCCATGTAATTTTAGGTAAGGTCAGTGATTTTGAATTTATTCAACTTGATCGTCACTTGTCATTTTTACCTTCCGGCGGTAAAGCGATGGTTGAGGCTTCAAGTTATCTCAGTCATACCAGTTTCAAGGACTCGCTTTTCACAAATCTGCTTTCATCAATCAATCACCGAATAGTGATCATTGATACCGCACCCAGTTGGAGTGAAGTCAGCAAAAATATTTTAATGTACGTGGATTATGTGATTGTTCCGGTGGTGACAGATTATCTGGGTTTTAGTGGTTGTGATCAAATCATGACATACATAGACGAATTTAAAGCCAGCATGCTTGGTCAGTGCAAAGCAGAAGTACTGGGAATCGCGATCACCCGTTCACAACCACGGACAAAGTTGGCGCAAACTATTACTGCGGGACTTCGTGAAAGGTGGCCGGATTTGCTGTTCAAACGAATGATTGAAGAGTCTGTTTCAATTCAGGAAGCACCGGCATTTCAGCAAAATATTTTTGACTACCAAAAAGGGCGCACGCGCGGGGCGGAAATGTATGACCTGCTTTGCAGGGAAATTATGCGCCGGATTGTACAACTCCAAAAAGACTGAGATAAGAACTTTTAGTCTGCAGAAATAAAAGCTTAGTTGAGACAAATTAAATGAGTAAAGCTCTGAAAATAAACCTGCTTTCACAACGCGAAATTCGGCGTGAAGGAACTAAGAGAAATGTCTCGATTCCTGCAGCTCCATCGCTTCCTGTTGGCCGGATGCAAACGCTTTTTTATCTTCCTGAATTGAAGATAGACTCTACGGAAGACTCGCCACAAGAAAGTTCACCTCCGGTACAGAAGGTAATCAGCCGGATAAATAAATTTATTGAAAATATCGCGGATGACTATTTTTTGCTGGGGCTGCATTTAATTTCCCTGCATTCCCTGCTCAGGGAATCTAAACTCACTACAGCACAAATAAAATCGTGGTATGCGGAAAATATTAATATGCCTTACTCTTCCGCAATGCAGTGCCGCAAAGTGGCAGAGGTTTATTCAGAAAATCCGGAACTGATCGGACGCTACACTGCTTCAGGAGCATATCTCTTGAGCAGTTGTAAAACTCCTGAAGAACGTGAAGAAATCTGGCAGGAAGCAAGAGGAGAAAAATCAAACCCAAGCATCAGGGAACTGCGTGAAACGCTGAAGAGTGTTCGGGAAAAACAGCTACTGGAGCAAGTTGAGGATGAAGAGCAAGAAACCCAAAAAGGAAGTTCCGCAGAAAAATACCGGATGTCACCAGATAAAATCAGGGAATCGCTACAGTCAATTACTGCCTACTGTGATAATTTTGCGGCTTGTGAAAAAATAGAAGAGCAGGCGGAAATGCGTGCAACACTGCTGAACTCTGTAAGGCTACTGCTGAAAAAACTGGAACAGAAAACTTAGCGTTCAGTACGCTTTCGGGATATTTTATCTAGCAGTATTACCAGTACAAAACCCACACCCATCAGTAAAAGAGCAATCCAAAATTCAAAATCAAGCAGAGGCCAGACGTTTTCTTCCCGGAGGACGTATTCTTTACCCCGGATTATTTGACTTTCCAATGTAATTTTCCAGGGCCAGACTTTACGCATTGAACCGATCATGATTCCGGTCAGGATAGCTAAAGTGAAGTCATGCCAGCGTACCAGTCCATAACGTAAGATTCGTGAAAATCCCAAAATTCCAATTAGACATCCTGCAATAAAAATGAGGATAATCTCCAGATTATCCAGATTAAAAGGATTTCTTAACGCTGCTGTAATGAAAGCGTATTTGCCTAAAATCAGCAGAATGAAGGATCCGCTTAATCCCGGCAAAATCATAGCGCATATCGCGATCATTCCGCTGAAAAAGATAAACCATGGATCTTCCGGTGTATGCAATGGGATAATCCCGGTAATTCCGTAAGCCAGCAAGATCCCTAAAATTACAGTCGGAAAGCTGGCAAATCGATTGTTGATTGAATGCCCGACGACTATAATTGACGCAGTGATCAAGCCGAAAAAGACTGACCATGTTTGTGTAGGATGTACTGTCAGCAGGTAATGCATCAAATGTGATGTGCTGATTATGGCAAGCGCGATTCCGAAAACAAGTGTTACTAAGAAGCGCAGATGCAGTCCCGCTAGTGCCTGCTTGAAATTCAGCCGGAGTGTCTGCAGAATAAATCTGCTGTTGATCGAAGAAATTGCTGTAAGCAGTGCTTCATAAATACCTGTTATAAACGCTATCGTACCTCCTGAAACTCCCGGTACTATATCAGCAGTACCCATTCCGACGCCTTTTAAAAACAAATAAGCATGTTCAGCAAAAGTTTGCGGACCAGGGGAGGTCAACCAGGCTTTTTTCCAGGTGTCAGTTGAGGAACTGTTTTCTGAAGTTGATTTTACGGAAATGTCAGTTGATTCAGGAGGCATGAGTGAAGATGATAATTGACTCAGACAAGATAATTCTTTTTACTGTCTGCAACGAAAAAATGATGCTGATATGCTTCATCCAGTATTTTCCAGAACTCGAGTTGAAACTCTTCTTCCTCAAGTTTGTTGCGTAAGCCGTGACAGAAAAATGTCAATTGACGGGAAGTCTGCGCGCATTCACGTAAAAACTGGTTGGTGAAAACCTGCAACTCCCAGGGAAATTCAGATTCGCTTAAATCAAGCAACGGTGCGTCCAGCGGATGTTTTATCTGCAGAGTGCTTGAAAGTTCATCCACTAGGAAAAAAAAGTCTGCACCTAATACAGCAAGCGCACGGCCTTCGTCTGGTCCAAGTCTCAGGATCAAATTTTCCTGAAAACTCTTGAGTCCTGTTTTTGAAAATATTTTGTCTTCCAGCATGGATTATTTTATCTCAGTTACTGACTAATCTAGTTTGAAGAGTACAGTTATAACAAGTTGCAAGAATTATGACAGCACGAAAATTATTTTACAAGTTGAGTTTGTTTCAGGCAATTCAGGTTGTTTTTGTAACTGTATCGGACCTGCTAAAGGTGGAGGTAGTACAGTAATCGTTGTTACGGAAGTATCTCCGTTTAACGGGTAGTCAGTCCTACTCGGGATTTAGGTGCTTATTTGAAGGGAAACCACAACAATTTAAGAAAATTATGCTAAAGAAAGTTCGAAAATTTGTTGAGACTAAGTTCTGCTGATAGTTCAGGAAAGAGGACTAGTGAGATTGAGCAACTGCTTGACGTACAATTGAACGTTTGAGTTTACTCTCATATTTATTCTGCCGACTTTCTTCTGCCTTCCAGTCAGTCGCAGGGTCTCCGGAAACGAGGGTCTCCTTGGCTTTATTTTCTGCATCTTTTGCACGTTGCAAATCAATTTCAGCTGCGGTTTCAGCCAATTCTGCAAGAACGCTCACACTGTTGCCTTCAACTTGAGCGTAACCCCAGTGGACAGCAATTGCCTGTGTCTTTCCACTGCTGCTGTAGGACACAATGCCTGTATCCAGAGTAGTCAACAGCGGGATGTGTTCTGGTAAAATACCAAGTTCACCTTCAATACCGGGCAGAGTCACTGAATCGACATCCTCTACCAGCACTGTTCGATGAGGAGTTACTACTTCAAGATTGAGTTGATTGGACATCAGTTACTCATTTTTTTGGCTTTTTCCATCACTTGCTCAATGGTACCGACCATGTAGAAAGCCTGTTCCGGAAGTTCATCATGTTTGCCTTCGAGAATTTCCTTGAATCCGCGAATTGTATCTTTGATGTCAACATATTCACCAGGTGTTCCAGTAAATGTCTCTGCCACAAAGAAAGGTTGTGAAAGGAATCGTTGTACTTTTCTCGCACGGCCAACAACTGCTTTGTCTTCTTCAGATAATTCATCCATGCCGAGAATTGCGATAATGTCCTGCAGATCTTTGTAACGCTGAAGCAGGATTTGTACTTCGTGTGCAATCTTATAGTGCTCTTCACCAACAATGTCTGCAGCTAAAATTCTTGAAGTTGAATCAAGAGGATCAACGGCAGGATATATTCCCAGCTCAGTAATGGCACGACTCAAAACGACTGTCGCGTCCAGATGTGAAAAAGTGGTTGCTGGAGCAGGGTCAGTCAAGTCATCAGCAGGAACATAAACTGCTTGCACTGAAGTAATTGATCCTTTGTTGGTCGATGTAATCCGTTCCTGCAGATTTCCCATTTCTGTTGAAAGAGTAGGCTGATAACCCACAGCAGAAGGAATCCGTCCGAGCAATGCCGAAACCTCTGAACCTGCCTGGGTAAAACGGAAAATATTATCGATGAACATTAATACATCAGCACCTTCTTCGTCACGGAAATATTCTGCAACAGTCAAACCTGTCAGTCCGACACGTGCACGTGCTCCGGGAGGTTCGTTCATTTGTCCGTAAACAAGGCTGGTTTTATCCAGAACTCCGGAATCTTTCATTTCGTTCCAGAGGTCATTTCCTTCACGTGTACGTTCACCGACTCCGGCGAAAACTGAAAATCCACCATGCTCTGCAGCAATGTTACGGATCAGTTCCATGATAATAACTGTTTTACCAACACCTGCACCACCGAACAAACCGATCTTTCCACCTTTGAGGAAGGGACAGAGTAAATCCATCACTTTGACTCCAGTGACAAGCATTTCTGCTTCAGTTACTTGTTCTTCAAATGTAGGAGCATCTCGATGAATTGACCAGCGTACATCTGCCTCAATCGGGCCGCCTTCATCTACAGGATCACCGGTTACATTTATGATTCGTCCCAGTACCGCTTTTCCAACAGGTGTAGTAATTGGCTCACCTAAATTCTTTACATCCATTCCACGTGAAAGTCCGTCAGTTGATCCCATTGAAACTGTACGCACGGTACTTTCTCCAAGATGCTGTTGCACTTCACAGATAACTCGTTCATCATTCCGCTTGATTTCAAGTGCTGTATAAATTTCAGGGAGTTCTCCGGATTCAAATGCCACGTCAACGACGGGTCCCATCACCTGGACGATCTTACCTGTGCTCATTTTTTCCTCTTAAATTTAGTTGGGTGGATGATTATTTTTCTGTTTTATACACTTTCGGCGCCGCTGATAATTTCAATCAATTCACTTGTGATAGCGGCCTGTCTGCTGCGGTTATAATGTAACTGTAATTTATCAATCATTTCGCCGGCATTCTTGGTTGCCGCGTCCATTGAAGTCATACGTGCTGCGTGTTCTCCCGCGATTGTGTCAAGCCAGGAAACGTAAACCTGATTTTGAACATATTTTTTCAGCAGCGTCTCCAAAATATCTTCTGGAGAAGGTTCAAAAATGATTTCCCGCTCATCTGTAGATTCTGCTTCAGGTGCTTTGATCGGTAGTAGCTGTTCTATCACAGGCTCCTGGTTTATCACACTGACGAAATGATTGTAGGCAAGAATGACTTGATCAAGCTCATTTGCTTCAAAACGTTTAGTGAACCCGCTGACAATATCACGGACAAGTCCTAATTGTTCTTCTGGATGTGTGCCGGTATGGTTTTCAAGAATAGTGTGATTTGTCCTTTTGTAAAAATCATTTCCTTTGCGGCCAAGAATCACCAATTCAGCGCATTCAACACCTTCTTCATCCAATTGACGGGCGAGAGCTTTAGATAGATTTGCGTTGAAACCTCCGCAAAGACCACGGTCGCTAGTTACCAAAATAACACCAGTACGTTTCCCTTCTGTACTACGGAAGAGTCGGCCAAAACCTGTGTCCTGTTCAACACCTTCAAGTCGTGTGCTGAGTGAAGAGACAACACTTTTCAGTTTGACTGCATAAGGAGTGGCTTCTCGAATATTATCTTCCGAGCGCCGCAACTTTGCCGCAGATACCATTTTCATGGCATTGGTGGTTTTTTGGGTTCTTTTAACGCTGTCTATGCGTTTACGTATATCTTTTAAACTTGCCATCCGAAATTAATTTACGGTGTCTTATGCTGAAAAAGCCTGTACGAATTCACCCAATGCGGATTTCAATTCTGTTTCTGCTGCGTCATCAATTTTACCTGCTTCTTCAATAGATTTACGCAAATCGGCTTTTTTAGTTTGGATAAAAGTTAAGAACTCAGTCTCAAATTTACTCAGTGCATTTAACGGTTGTTCGTCCAGATAACCGTTTGTTGCCGCAAAAATTATAAGCACCTGATCCACCCACGACATCGGCTCATACTGTGGTTGTTTGAGAATTTCGACAAGACGCTGTCCACGCGCCAACTGCCGTTGAGTTGCCTGATCAAGGTCACTGCCAAACTGGGCAAATGCTTCTTTTTCTCGGTACTGAGCCAGATCCAGACGTAATGTTCCTGCAACCTGCTTCATGGCCTTCACCTGTGCGGCACCACCAACACGGGAAACTGAGAGTCCCACGTTAATTGCCGGACGAATCCCGGAATTGAAAAGATCGCTGCTTAGAAATATCTGACCGTCTGTGATTGAAATTACGTTTGTTGGAATATAAGCGGAAACATCACCGGCCTGTGTTTCAATGATCGGCAGTGCCGTCAAGGAACCCGCACCACGTGCATCACTTAACTTACAGGCTCGTTCCAATAAACGGCTGTGAAGATAAAAAACGTCTCCAGGATACGCCTCACGTCCCGGAGGGCGTCTCAGCAAAAGTGAAAGCTGGCGGTAGGCAACGGCTTGTTTGGAAAGATCATCATAAACGCAGAGCACGTGTTGTCCCTTATCACGGAAATATTCACCAATGCTAACTCCTGCGTACGGAGCTAAAAATTGCAAAGGTGCCGGTTCGGAAGCTGTAGAAGAAACAACAATTGTATGCGCCATTGCACCTTCTGTTTCGAGCCGCTGAACAATCTGGGCCATGGTTGAGCGCTTCTGCCCAATCCCCACATAAATACAGATCACATCACCACCTTTTTGATTGATGATGGTGTCGATGGCAATTGCGGTTTTTCCGGTTTGTCTGTCGCCGATGATCAATTCACGTTGACCCCTACCGATCGGAACCATTGCGTCAATCGCTTTAAGTCCAGTCTGCATTGGTTCATGTACTGATTTTCTGTCAACAATTCCCGGAGCAATTGTTTCAATCAATCGTGTTTCAGTGGAGGCAATTGGACCTTTTCCGTCAATCGGTACGCCGAGAGGATCAACCACTCTTCCCAGGAGACCTTCGCCCACAGGGATTTCTGCAATCCGTTCGGTACGCTTGACTTCGTCACCTTCCTTGATTGTGCGGTCACTTCCAAAAATAACCACTCCGACATTATCTTCCTCAAGGTTTAGAGCCATGCCGGTTATATTGCCTGGAAACTCAACGAGCTCTCCAGCCTGGACATTGTCTAAACCATAAACACGGGCAATTCCGTCTCCAACTTCTAGTACCGTTCCAACTTCTGATTTGGTGGCTTTTTTGTCGAAGTTTTCAACTTGTTGTTGAATTATATTACTTATTTCTTCTGCTCGGATTTTCATAACCGCTCAGCCTCTGATAATTGTTTGACGAATCTGATTTAATTGCGTGTGAATACTCCCATCAATTACCACGGAACCGATACGCGTCACGATTCCGCCTATTATGGCTGGGTCGATGGTAATGCTGATTGCGACATCTTTGCCGGAATACTCCGAGATGGATTTTTCCAGTTTTTCGATAGTCGCGTTTGGTAACTCGTGTGCTACGGTTACACGGGCTTCAATGCGGCCCAGTTTTTCTTGCAGTAAAATATTAAAAGCAGTCTCTATACTTGGCAACAGGACGATTCTACGCTTTGCCAAAAGGTAACGGCTGAACGTGTCAACCAGGGCAGTAGCATTTATTTTTGTCAAAACTGCTTTCAGGACATTCTGTTTCAGTTCTGTAGAAACCTTTGGGTCAGAAAGGACTTCTTTTAACTCTGC
>JAPKDT010000265.1 GCA_028822475.1 SAR324 cluster bacterium | reverse complement strand
AGCCCCGGACTCGGCTTCTCTCACTTTTCACTAAGTTAGAGAACCGAAATTGAAATCCTATTTAACGTCTTATTCCTCATTGGATACAGAAGTAATATTTTCAAAAATTATTTTAGCTTTGGAAACATTTGCAGTGACTTCTTGTCCTTCATGGATTTCTCCTGATAAAATTGCTCTTGCCAAGGCAGTCTCAAGTTCTTTCTGAATTGCACGTTTGAGCGGTCTGGCACCATAGACCGGGTCATAGCCGACTTCTGCAAGGTAATCAATAGTTTTATCTTCCAACTGCAGTGAAATGTTTCGCTCTTGTAAACGCTTTTTCAGCCTTTCCAACTGAATCTTTATTATACCGTTCATGTGTTCCTGAAGCAGCGGATGAAAGACGACTGTATCATCAACCCTGTTTAAGAATTCCGGACGAAAATGCTGCCGTAGTTCCTGTAGAACCATTTTTTTTTGTTCTGCCAGAAAAGATGATCCGGCAATTCCGTCCTCATTTTGGTTGATCAATTTTTGACTGCCAATATTCGAAGTCATGATTACCAGTGTGTTTTTGAAATCAACGGTACGTCCGTGTGAGTCAGTAAGTCTTCCGTCATCAAGAATTTGCAGCAAAACATTAAAAACATCAAAGTGAGCCTTTTCAATTTCATCGAACAACAAAACGCTGTAAGGTTTTCTTCGTACTGCTTCAGTGAGTTGTCCACCATCGTCAAAGCCAACGTATCCGGGAGGTGCACCAATTAAACGGGAAACCGCATGTTTTTCCATGTATTCACTCATGTCAATGCGGATCATGTTCTGCTCATCATCAAATAAATTCTCTGCCAAAGCCCGTGCCAATTCTGTTTTGCCTACACCTGTTGGGCCCAAAAATATAAAACTTCCAAGCGGCTTGTTTGGATCATTGATTCCGGAGCGTGCCCGCATTACTGCATCCGAAACAAGATCAATAGCCTCATCCTGTCCAACCACTCGTTGATGCAGCTGTTCAGGAAGTCGCAACAATTTTTCGCCTTCTCCTTCAATCAGTTTCTGCACAGGAATTCCGGTCCAGTGTCCTACAATTTCGGCAATGTCCTCTGCATCTACTTCTTCCTTGAGTAGCTGATTCTTGCCGCTTTGTTCTTCAGATTGTGTGGTTTTCAGTCTTTTTTCCAGCTCTGGAAGTTCACCATATTCCAAACGTGCTGCCTCTTCCAAATTATAGTCCTGCCGTGCACGTTCAATTTGCAGACGCACTTCTTCTATTTCCTGCTTCAATTCACTCATATCCTGTAAAGCAGATTTTTCTTTTTCCCATTGCAGAGTCAAATTGTCAAAGCTGTGCTGCAACTCTGCCAACTCTTTAGACAGTTTTTTCAGCCTCTCTTTGGAAGCAGTATCATTTTCTTTTTTCAGTGCTTCTTTTTCGATTTGCAATTGCAGTATTCGCCGTGATATTTCATCCATTTCAGCAGGCATGGAATTTATTTCTACTCTTAAACGCGCTGCAGCTTCATCCATCAAATCGATGGCTTTATCCGGAAGAAAGCGATCCGAAATATAGCGTTGAGAAAGCGTTGCGGCGGCAATCAAAGATGCATCTTTTATACGAACACCATGATGTATTTCGTAACGTTCCTTTAAGCCCCGTAAAATCGAAATCGTATCCTCAACTGTGGGCTGATCCACCAAAACCTGCTGAAAACGCCGCTCGAGTGCAGGGTCTTTTTCGATATATTTTCGGTATTCATCCAGAGTAGTAGCACCAATACAATGCAGTTCACCGCGAGCCAGCATTGGTTTAAGCAAATTTCCTGCGTCCATTGAACCTTCAGTTTTTCCTGCACCGACAACTGTATGCAGTTCATCAATGAAAAGCATTATTTGTCCATCTGAATCTACAACTTCCTTGAGGACTGCTTTAAGACGCTCTTCAAATTCACCTCGATATTTCGCTCCGGCAATCAGGGCACCCATATCAAGCGAAACCAGCTTTTTATTTTTTAAACTGTCCGGCACATCATTTCGTACAATGCGCTGTGCTAAACCTTCGGCTATTGCAGTTTTGCCTACACCCGGCTCTCCAATCAGAACCGGATTGTTTTTTGTGCGACGCGAAAGTACCTGTATCACTCTACGAATTTCATCGTCCCGACCGATCACAGGATCCAGCTTTCCATCACGTGCACGCTGACTCAGATCTGTCCCATATTTTTCAAGTGCCTCGTATGTTTCCTCAGGATTCTGACTTGTCACTCTCTGTCCTCCACGTACATCCTGAATTGTACCCATTAAACGTTCACGGGTAACTCCATTCTCAGCCAATATTTTTCCTGCAGGACCCTTACGTCCCTCCTCGGTCAATGCCAGCAAAAGATGTTCAACACTTACATATTCGTCCTGCAGTTTTTTTGCTTCATCTTCGGCTCGCACCAAGGCCTGATTCATTTCACCGCTAGCGCCCACTCTTCCTGCTGAACTCCCGCTAAGAGTCGGTAAAGACTTCAAAGATGATTCCAGTGACTGTGAAAATTTTTCAGAATCGAGCTCCATTTTTTCGAAAATCCTGGGAACTAAACCATTTTCCTGAAAAGTTAAGGAACTCAAAAGATGGACTGTGGACAACTCGGAGTTTTTACGACGAACTGCATCGTTGTGTGCATTTTCCAAGGCAGACAGCGATTTTTCTGTAAATTTTTGGGTGTCCATAATAACCTTTATTTTTTCGAATAAAATCCTTTTAGCACTCACTATACTAGAGTGCTAACAAAACTTCAAGTGAAATTTTTTACAAAGATAAAAATGTTTTTCGTGAAAATAATTATGAAATTTATTTTTTTTTGTTTCTTACTTTTTTTGTAATAAAATCCAAAAAAGAAATAAAAATAAATAAATCAGAGGTATGGGATGAACTAAAAAAAATAGTCTTCAAGCCTGAAAAAAAA
>JAPKDT010000264.1 GCA_028822475.1 SAR324 cluster bacterium | reverse complement strand
TGCTATAGTTACAGTTGGAGCTAAGTTTAGATTGTTTTGTCCTATTAAGTGCAAAATACCTACGACTATAGCAAGCAGAACAATCAACCCACCTAAACAAATACTCACCCATTTTAGGTATTTCATTTAAAATACTGTTTAAAAAGTAGATTTTGAGCATCCATAAGGAGTCCTCAATAGGAGGGTCGAGAGAAGACCCTCCCAATTTGATTTAATTAAGATGCAATGAACTCGTTCCACTTTCGAACCATGTAACGGTTTTCGTCCATTACTGAGTTCCAGCACTCTACTTTACCCATACGTTCATAGAATGAACCTCCATCACGCTTGGCACCTGCTGGTTCCAACTTTTGACCAAAGGGGTTAACAATATCATTTTTCGCAGCTTTGCCTTCAAACCAAAAGCCCCACTCGTCATCACTCATGTAGAGCTTCGATGTTTCTGGAGCTGCGGAGTAGTAGCCCTGACGCATCAACAATCCTCCGACCCAACCGGAAAGATACCAGTTGATATACTCATAGGCTGCATCTAATTCCAGTCCAGCGAGATTCCGGGAAAGCCCCAGACCTCCGCCCCAGGAGCGATAACCTTCCTTGAGGGGTTGATAGACGCAGGGGATTCCCATCGAACGCACCTTCGTAATCGCCGGGGACCACATGGATTGGATGACCACTTCTCCGGAAGCCATCAGGTTGACCGACTCGTCAAAACTTTTCCAGAAGGCACGAAACTGTCCCGCTTGTTTTGCTTCGGTGAAGATCGCCATTGTCTTGTCGATTTCAGATCGAGTCATGTTTCCCTTGTCTCCGTACTGCACCTCACCCATTGCCTCACATACCATTGCGGCATCCATGATTCCGATGGAAGCAATATTGAGGATTGAGGCTTTTCCTCTGAATTCAGGGTTAAGCAATTCCGTCCAACTACTGATTGGACGCTTGATCAAGTCCGGTCGAATACCCAGCGTGTCGGCGTTATAAATGGTCGGAACCATCGTGTACCAGTTCGTCTCTCCCTTTGCAAAGTTCCGGTCTGTGGGATTTTCTACAAAACTCACAGTATGCGGAGCAGTACCCTGCGCAATTTTTGAGGAGGGTGTGAGTTTACCATTTTTGAAGGTTCCCACGATTTTATCGTAGTACTTCAATTTGCGAATATCCATTGGCTGCATATTCCCACTGCCCCAGACTTTCTTGAGAGTGAAGTACTCAATGTCTGCAATGTCAAAACTTCTTGGCTGAGTTACCACCCGTTGAGCGGTAGAATCAGTGTCTAGCGCGGTCATCTGCAAAGTAATGCCTAGGTCCTGTTTGGCACGCTTTGCGATTTCGTTGATATTGGAAACTCCTGTACCAAACTGGCGCAGGGTTACATTTTTGATGTTTTGTGCCCAGATTGTGGGAAAACCAGTAATCGCATTACTCCCGATTGCTGCTCCTGCCACTACTGCAGAACCTGTTTTTAGGAGATCACGCCGTGAGACGCTCTGTCCTTTTTTTGAGGACAATTCTACTGATTGTCCAGATTGACCTGTCTTATCCATAAACACCTCCATTAGTAGGGCTTAGGGTTTAGCAGGCAAGTCACGGAGGATAAAAGTCTCCTTTAAGACCAGCATGCAGTGAGCTGCATCCCTAGATTAGGATTCAGCTTTTAGCAGGCAAGTCCTGGAGAACATGAACGTCATCCTTAGACCAGCTTGCGATGAGCTGTGTCCCTAAATCAGGACTCAGCATTTGAAAATCTTTTTCAGAAAGTATTACTCCAAACTCTTTGAATTCAGGAACTTCCAGACCCAGACTGACCTCCATCCCTTTGTATTCTATTAGTGCAATCTTTCCTTTCAGGGAATTTTCCTGGAGTTCATTGGTGTCAGCAGGGCTTCCTTTTTTCAAAAAAATCTTATCTTGTCTCAATGCAAAAGTTACTTGGTCTCCTATGTTACCTTGTACAGGTACTCGGTAACGTTGTCCATTACCTCCTTCTAGCAAAACTTCTCTTTCATCCTTTATTTCAATAATTTCCCCTTCAATCACATTGTGACCTCCAACAAACTGAGCAACAAACTGATTAACCGGGGCATTAAATACTTCTTGAGATGTTCCAACTTGTTCGATGTTTCCATCGTTCATAACTACCACAAAATCTGCAAGAGCAAGTGCTTCCTGCTGACTGTGCGTCACATGAATAAACGTGATTCCTAATTCCCTTTGAAATCGTTTTAATTCTGAACGCATTTTTACCCGCAAAAATGGGTCAAGTGCAGAAAGTGGTTCGTCCAGTAGTAAAACATTTGGATGAGAGACCAGTGCACGAGCTAAAGCAACTCTTTGTTCCTGTCCTCCGGAAAGTTGAGCCGGGAAACGACGCTCAAATGTTTCCATGTGTACCAACTCCAAATACTTTCGTGCGGAAGCATAGCGTTCATTTTTAGACACACCTTTCATTTTCATACTGAAGGCAACGTTGTCGAGACAATTTAAATGAGGGAACAGAGCATAATTTTGAAACATCATCGCTGTTCCGCGTTGAGCCGGTGGAACTTGATTAACCTCTTGACCTCCAATAGTTATGCTGCCTTCAGTGACATCCTCATGTCCTGAAATCATCCGGAGTGTTGAAGTCTTACCACAGCCACTTGGCCCAACAAGGCAACAGTAGCTTCCAGCAGGAATCTCCAAATTTATACCATTGACTGCGATGGTATCACCATACTGTTTTACAAGTTGTTTTAAATAGACATCTTTTGAATCGCTCATTACTCGCTTATTAATTTGTTAAATAAAATAATCGGGATAATCCTTAATCAAAATTTCAAACCGTTGTAAAACATCATTCAGGTGGTTTTTTATCGCTGCTACAGCTTTCTCTTCATCCCCCGAACACAGTCGTTCAACTATCTCCAGGTGCTGGTCAACGATGATCTGCATGTAGCCAGCCATT
>JAPKDT010000263.1 GCA_028822475.1 SAR324 cluster bacterium | reverse complement strand
TTTGAGATCCAAATTATTTATTTCCGCCAATTCTAGTGTTGCTGCTGAAACCGAAGGTTGCGGATCCTCAGTTTCAGTATTTTTCAACAAGGAGTAATTTTCAATCGGCTGCAGATATTTCTGCTTAGTTTTTTTCGACTTGTCCACATTTTGCTGCTGAGGTTGATTTTCCAGTACCTGTGAAATCATCGAGGCCGCGGATTCAGAAACCTTGCTTGACCTCAGAGATTCTTCAACAGAGCGCTCCAGCAAAACAAAATTCATCTCCCATTGCTCCTGCAGCAAAAGGAAATCATCATGCTGATTTTTTTGTTGTTTTTGGAGTTTATTCAACTGCTGCTGAAGTTTCTCAATTTTTATCTGTAACTGACTATTTTCTTCAGAAAGCAGAATTTGTTTTTGAGTAACACTTTCTGAGCTGGGAAGAGGGGTGGTTGTTTCAGCAGTTTTTTGAGGATTGAACTTGGGAAAGACGCCGTCCAGTTCTGCGCATCCTGAGATGAAAAACGGAATTACCACCAAATAAATCAAACAACTTTTTTGTTTAAATCGCATGGTTGGCAGGTTCATTCTTCTCTCATTGTGTGTTGCGCCAGCAATTTACGCTCCCGTAAAGTTTCCAGAACTTTTTGCATTTCATCGGCGAGTTCGGGCTGTTGATTCAAACGGTAGGCTTCAATCAGTCGTTCCGCAACTTGAGCTGTACGTGGGAAACTGGGGTAGTGTTTGAGCAAATATAAATAACGTCCGATTGCTGAATGATAGGATTCCTTGTCAAAATAGTAATTTGCAACGTGCAACTCGTGTTCGGCAAGGTCACTCAGCGCATTGCTCTGGTAGGCCTGCACATCCTCTAAATAACGGCTTTGTGGAAAAAGCAGATAGAAACGCTGATATTCTCGAATGAGAGTTCGGTTAGGTTCCATGTTACGGTCATAATCCCGAGACTTCGCAAATAAACCGTAAATGTTCCGTTCATAATTGAGTGCAATCAAACGGTTAAGTGTGTAGGGCGTGAGATGAGTGCGTGGATTAAGCAAAAGGAAAAGTCTGTAGCTGCTTTCTGATTCTTCCCATTTATTCTGCAAGAAATACAAGTCACCCATTTTCAAATGAGAAAGTGTCGCCAACCTGGTGCCGGAATGTTCCTCAATCAGGATTTCAAAATTTTTCAGTGCTTCAAGATAAAATTCATCCTCAAATGCGACCATTGCCTTTTGATACAATTCTCTGGCAGGAACCCGTACCTGAGTTGTGTCAGTACAACTTTGCAAAAGTCCAGAAAACAGCAGCAGCACGAAAATATGGAAATATTTAATTGTTATGTTCAAACTAAGAAAACTCTTCATTCAATTTCAATTCATGTAATTATCGTGGTCTCTAAAAAAGCACTAAATACCTCTCATCTCAAGCAAAGTGGAAAATCGTCTTTAAACGACAATACTACTTTAATTAAGATTGCATCAAATATGATTCATGTTTTACGTTTACGGTAACGTACCATGGTCACCTCGTTGCCTCGATCATTCCAAAAAACCTCATCCATAAAGTTCATGATCATTATCAATCCGCGGCCTTCAATACGCAGCAAATTGTCCGGATCAGCAGGATCCAGCAAGTCTGCATGTGCAAATCCCTTTCCTTCGTCACGAACAACATATTTTGCCGAGTTTCGGCTAATGTCATACTGCAATATTAACTTACGGTTTTTATAAGGATCAATGTCACGTTTTTGCGCTGCGGTTTTGTAAAACAGCGCCCGGTGGTCCCTGCGTATTTCTGAACTCAATTCAAGGTTGCCATGAAAAATTGCGTTCTCAATTGCTTCCTTGAGTAGCATGTTCATGCGGAACAGTTGTTCTTGTTTTAAAATACCGTAGCTTGGTAAATCCTGCGTCATGAAAGCGATTATCCGGTTCACTCCCTCAAAATCATTGCCGATTTCCAGGGTGCGTGTTTCCTGCAGCAAATGATCCAGCGCATAAGCACTGAAGTGAAAACCCTCGTGCAGTGAAACAACTCTGTCAAGTGTACGCTGAAGTTCAAGCGGATTAATAGGTTTGATAAGATAATCGCAGGCTCCGAGTTGCACCGCATTAAGTGCGTTTTCGCTATCACTGGGTGGACAAAGCATAACCAGCGGACGACGGCTATTGGCCGATTTGACTTCATTCAGCAACTCCAGACCGCCAAGTTTTGGCATAGTCAGGGCACAGAAAATTCCTTCGATTTCCTCTTTTTGAAAAATTTTTAGTGCTTCCTCACCATCCCTTGCGCAGAACACGGAGTGTCCTGCTTTCACAAAAAAATCTTGAAGAAAATCCAATACTTCAGCTGTGTCATCAGCAATTAGTAGATTCATTTGGACGTTTTTTGTTGGTTTAATAGTCGTATCCTTCGAAGAAAATCAACCACGAAAATTCCGCAGACGCTTCAAGCCATCCTTTAAATCATCCTTTAAATCATCAACATCCTCAAGGCCGATGTGTATACGCAATAATGGGCCTTCAAAACGCCACGGCACAACTGTACGGATTTTCTGCACATTTGCCGGAATAAGCAGACTTTCATAACCACCCCATGAATAGCCCATTCCAAACAAACGCATACCATTCAGCATATCCACTACAGATTCTTCAGCACATGGTTCGAGTTCAATTCCGAACAATCCGCTGGCACCAAGAAAATCACGTTTCCAAATCTCGTGTCCGAGAGCACCAGGCAGAGCAGGATACAGAACTTGCCTGACTTCGGTACGACTCTGCAGCCATTCCGCCAGTTTCAGTGCACTTGACTGATGTTGACGCAAACGCACAGCCAGTGTGCGAAAACCACGCTGAGCTAAATAAAGATCATCCGGTCCGGAACATTGTCCAAGAGAACCCGTGCAGTCACGCAGTTCAGGCCAGGCCTCTTTAGTAGTGCTAACTGTACCGAGCATTGCGTCAGCATGACCAACGATATATTTAGT
>JAPKDT010000262.1 GCA_028822475.1 SAR324 cluster bacterium | reverse complement strand
TCTGCGGACAATCAGCATGCGGTGGTCTTGTCAGGAAATTCTTCTCTGGAAATATACAGGACTCAAAACGGCAAAAGGCAGCGTGTGATTTCAAGTCAGGAACAAAAGGCGATTTCTCTGGTTCTTCATCCTGGCGGAAAATTAGCTGTCACCGGAGGTCAGGATGAAACGGTTAGAATATGGGACACACAACAGACCACAGCACAAGGAGTTCTGCGCGGTCACCTCGGTGCGGTTTCCAAACTTGCTCTGAACATCAGTGGTGAAATTCTGGCTTCCGGAAGCCAGGACGGAACAGTTATTTTGTGGAAAATGAAGGGACAGGAAATGCTGAAATCCGCAAAACTTATCAGCAAAGGCAGCATAAAAAGTCTAGCTTTCCATCCACAGAAAAATATCCTTGCAGTGGGTGGTGAGGATGGAAGTTTGCAGTTCCGCAGTGTTCCGGAACTGAACTTGGTTTCTACTTTACCAGCCCATAAAAATGCGGTTACTGCAGGAGAATTTAATGCACGTGGAGATGTTTTTGTTTCCGGCTCCCAGAACGGAAAACTGATTGTCTGGGATTGGAAAAATAAAAAACAACTCTCAGTTATAGAATTTGAAGATGCTGTTACAGACCTGAAAATTCATCCAAAACGGGAAGAAATTGCGGTTGGTACAGCAGGCGGTAATTTTGAAATATGGAGTCTGGAAAAAGGTGAACAACTGCACAATATTAATAAGTTCGAAACTGCACTTACTCAGGTAGCATTTGACAACAACGGCCAGCGTATAATTTGCGCGCTTGAAAACGGCAGCGTGCATATTTGGGAATATGGAGCGTCCCTGCATCTGCAAACATTGAGCGGACATGAACGGACAGTCGAATCACTGGAATTTTCTGCGGACAGCAAACGGCTGATCAGCTCTGCAGCGGATAAAAGCGTACGTATCTGGAAGCTCGAAAGCAAAGAGACTCCGGAAAATTTTGAGATGGGCAACCACAGGGTGCAGGCCGTTCGTTTTGTTCCCAGTAGTCAAAATTTTGCCACAGCCGGTACGGACAGTTCGGTGATAATTTGGGATGCAAAAGACGGCAGCCGTATCCGTGAGCTGAAATTTCATAAAGGAAAAGTTAATGCGCTCAGTTTTCATCCTCAGGACCCGGTACTGCTTTCCGTTGGTTCAGACAAACAGTGGGCGCTCTGGAATTTGGATTCAGGAAAATTACTCCGTTCAGGCCGCGGGCATGCCTCACAGATATTGACTACGGCAATTTCTCATGACGGTAAGAGCTTTGCCACTGCAGGCAGTGATCTTTCAATTATTCTCTGGAAATATCCTCAGGGGGAACCGCTCATAAAACTAAAAGGGCACGGAAAAGCAGTTACAACTGTGGCTTTTAGTCCAGATGGGAAAATATTGGCAAGTGGTTCTCAGGACAATCAAATTTTCTTATGGAAACTTGATGAGAAAATTTCAAAAACCCCTTTCCGGAAACTGGAAGGACACGGATTCATCGTAAAAAAGGTGCTGTTTTCCAAAGACGGGAAAGCGCTAATTTCAATTTCCAAAGACAAAACGGTACGACTCTGGGAAGTAAAAAGTGGCAAAATGCTGCGTATCCTGCATGGTGACAGTACTGCTCTGGTTGCCGCGGCGCTGAGTCCGGACGGCAAATTAATTGCTTTAAGCAACCTCACAAATGATATTTTCATCCTCAAATTTCCAACTGATATTCCTGAACTGCAGGATACTGGAGAAGACTCGGCAACCGGAGACATGACTAATTCAACTGAGGCGCAATCTTCTGCTTCAGCTCTGAACGGTTCTGAAAATTCTGTGATAGATTTAGCAGATTTGCGTGAAAAAGAAAAACTGCCGATGACCGCGGAAGAGTTACGCACTTATGCTGTACCGGAAACTGACAAATTGTTCACGGATCCTCTTCAACAGCAGAAACGTCTCAATCAACTGCTTAAAAGCAAAACCAGCTGCCTCCACATCGCAGAAATGGAAAAGCTGGCCCTGCAAATATTAAGCAGGACTCCCAATGATCTGGCAGCTTATCACGCACTGCTCAAGTCATCTATCCTGAAACAGGATTTTTCGGCTATGGGTCTGTTGGTTAGAGCAGGAAATTTCACAGAATTGGATACAGAGCATTATGACTATCTTCCTATTATTGAAATTAGAAATATTTTTGATAATCTGCTCTTTGATGTTTTTGATCAATCCTTTGAGCGTCGCGGAAATAAACAGGAAATTAAATTTGCAGATTGCAAAGGAAAATCACAAGCAGTCAGTTTAGGGGAAATTTCACTCAACTTACGTTATCCGGATGATTTTTTAAAAAGGATAACTTCGATAGCACGCATGCTTGACTTGAAGGATTTTATGGAATTAACGCAGAGTGAATTCCAAAACAGAATGTTTGCAGAAATTAAACGGGTAACGGAGTCCGGTACTCCTCATCCGCCTTCACGTATAGCGATGGCTAAGGAAGAACGGTCTGAGCCAATTCCGGTAGGAACGCTAAAAATAAATCTTGAAAAAGCACAGACCTGGAAAAATGACGGGATGACAACATTTGGTTTACGCAATGAAGGCGGTCAATGGCAATCCTACCAAAGTGATAAGGATAACCAGCTTGTCATGCATCTTCCGGCGGGAGCATATTATTTGAAAATTGCTGGAATAATACGTAAAACTTTTTTTATCATTGCCGGAACCCAGCTCGATTTGTCAGTTGAATAAAATTGATGTGTTCATAAAAAATCCTAAAGCAGTGTCATTGCTTACGAAGTGAGAAATCTTGTAAGCAACCAAGGTTTGCTTTTGAATACACAGGGGTTATTCTGAACGTTCATGGAACTACGACTTGACGACACTTCGGTGATTTTTAGTGGGCTTGAGACATACTTGTTTTTCGAGAAGGCTTCCATTGCAGGCTAAATTTTGACTGTTAAACGCCTTCCTCAACCAGCTTTATATTC
>JAPKDT010000261.1 GCA_028822475.1 SAR324 cluster bacterium | reverse complement strand
CAACAGTTTCACTTTCTTCTGAGTTATTTTCTTCAGCCAGTTCTGCAGATGTCTCCTGACTTTTTTCACCGCTCTCTTTAGTTTTAGCTAATTCTTTCTCTAACTGTTCGTCAATGGATAGTTCTTCCACCTCGTTGGCAACGATGTTGATTTTGTAGCCGATTAATTTTGAAGCAAGCCGAACGTTCTGTCCTTTGTGACCAATTGCCAGAGAAAGTTGATTCTGAGCGACAATCACATCTATTTGATTTGCTTCCTCGTCAATTTCAAGACTCTCTATTTCCGCAGGTGCAAGTGCATTGGAGGTATATTGATCAAGGTCTTCACTCCAGCGTACAATATCAATTTTTTCACCATTTAAATCATTAACAATTGTCTGCACACGACTGCCTCGCATTCCCACACATGAACCAACTGGATCCACATCTTCATCGTTGGAATAAACTGATATTTTCGCTCTGCGACCAGGTTCCCTGACAGCATTGACGATTTTGACGATGCCATCAAAAATTTCAGGTACTTCCATTTCAAACATCTTAATCAGTAAGCCTGGATGTGTTCTTGAAATCGTTAGTTGAGAATCTTTATGCGGATTGTCATTTACGTCCAGTAAAAGGACGCGGACATGGTCCCCAAATGTAAAATTTTCACCGTAAATCTGCTCACGTTTGAATAAATATGCTTCTACTTTATTTTGAAAACTGAAAGCTATACGCCCGTTTGGTTCTACACGTATTACATTTCCGGTCAAAACATCGCCAACCTTGTCAGTAAATGTCGAAACGACCATTTGCCGTTCTGCTTCTTTTAAACTGCCAAAAATAATTGGACGCGTTGAATGCGCAATTCGTAAAAATTCACGATCACTTATTTCATACTCAACTTCATCACCAAGACCTGCTTCCGGATCAATTTCTTCAACATCATCCAATGAAATTTGGTTGTTAGCATCTTCAACAATTTCAACAACCTCCTTAAAATGGGATAAGTTTATTTTTCCGGTATTTTCATCAATCTTACCTTCAATTTCGTTATACGGAAGTTTACGTTGAGCTGCCTGTATCAGTGACTCTTCAACTAACTTAATCACTACTTCGTGGTCCAGACCTTTCTCTTTGGAAAAGTCCTTGATGATTTCAAATAAGTTCTCTTTCAAAATTTACCTTTTTGTTTTACGTTTTCGTTCAAAAATTCTATCAAACAGTCAAAAATCCAAGATTGGTTCAAGGTTCGCTTTTGTAATCTGCGAAATCGGAATTACTAATTCTGAACCGTCTGTTTCCAAAATTAAGTGTATTTCCTCTTCAGAACACTCTTCAAGCTTGCCGACTGTGTTCTTGATTCCCTGTATCTTTTGCTGCAGTCGCACCTTTATACGCTGCCCCTTGAAAGCCTTAAAGTGTTCAGCTGTTTTTAATTTTCGGAAAATTCCGGGTGATGAAACTTCCAAATTACTTGTTTCAAAAATAGGATCATCACTACCTATAACTTCCAAAGCCACCTGATTAACAACTACACAGTCATCCATCCCGATTCCGAGCGGACTGTCAATAAACAACTGTATTGTTTGCTCAGAACCATGCCGGTTAAATTCGACATCTACCAGTTCATAACCTTTAGTTTTAATCGGTACAGCCAGTAGATTAAACAAATTTTCTTCAGTTCTGGCCATGTGATCCGCATTGATTTGAGCAAGCTGTAAAATTCACAGATTAAAAGCTAACTCCCATTTTTATCAGTTTTATGGTGATAAGTCGACTCTTTTTTTAGTCTTGGCTATGCTTTACGGTCTATTGTCAAATAGTCAACAAGTTCACCAAGCAATGCTTTAGCGGGATGTTCGTTGAGTTTTTTCAAAGCGGATGAAGCCAGAGTGGCCTGTTTTTGACAGTAATCAGCTGCAGCATCCAAAGCACCTGTACTTTCAGCATGGGCGATACACCAGTCTATATCAGACTCTGAGACATCTTCGCGTTCTGCTAATAAAATTCTGCGTACACGCGTTGCGTCTGTTTCCGAGAGGCGTTCCAGCAGTTCGATTGTGATTAAGGTTCGCTTTCCTTCAGCTATGTCACCACCGCGTTCTTTTCCATAACCTCCGGCAACAGCACTTGGAGCAACGTTTTCACTATTTTCTGTTAAGTTCAACAAATCATCACGAACCTGAAAACCGATACCAATCGCTTCTCCAAAACTACCGACTGTTTCCAGTTCCGATTCCGCAGCACCTGCAATCAATGCTCCACACTGGCAGGGGCCTTTTCCAGAATACCAGCCTGTTTTCCTGCCAATCATTTCTCGGTATTCGGCGCGGTCAGGAAAAGTTCTTTTTGCGACCCAGCCGATATCGAGTGCCTGTCCTTCAAAAGTAGCTCGCATGACTTTGTTTAAATGCCGGTGAATCCGTAAAGAAAGCCCGCTAGATAATCTTGAGTGGTTATTCAGCAAAGTTTCATGTACCAATCCCAACAAAGCATCTCCGGAATTAAGCGCAAGCGCAATCCCGTGTTGGAGATGTAAAGTGGGTTTTCCGCGACGCAGCAAAGATTCGTCCTCTATGTCATCATGTACTAGTGCAAAATTATGAAATAACTCAAGAGCAACCGCAGAAGTCAGTGCATCTTCCGGATCACCTCCGAATAATTCGCAACATAGCAGAACCAATGCAGGACGGAAGCGTTTTCCTCCACGTTGAGGATAGTCACGCATTAGATCATATAGATACTCTTTTGGTTCGCCGTCCGGAAAGCAGCGCATAGTTTCTTCGCCTATCCACTCACTGGCTGCTTTAAGATAAGTATTTAACTGCTTATGATCGCTGGCAAGGATTTTCATCGTAATTTGTAATCAGAACAAAAAGTGGCAAATAAATTAAAGAAGAATGATTTTAGTTGCTTAATAAGATTGAAGTTTCGGAATACGAAAATTATTTTTTATCCGTAGATTTGAATGCTTGAGACCTGCAACAGGTAAAATAACAC
>JAPKDT010000260.1 GCA_028822475.1 SAR324 cluster bacterium | reverse complement strand
TCTTTCACGACCGGAGGAGTCTTCGATTTGAGTGGTGGACGTTCAACTTATTAAAGAGAAATCATGATTAAATTAAAGATTAAAGATATAAGGGATTATGTGATAATCTCTAAATGTCACTTCCAAGAACGCAGCAATCAAATAAAACTATTATTTGGTTGCTGCAAAATGCTGAACTAAGCAGGTCCGGTTAGGATTAGTCTTAACCCGGCTGTTCAGAGAACAAACTTAAAAACCGGATTACGGATCTTTTGTCCTGGCTGCAGATTATAATTTTTGGAGAATAACTTGAGTACCGTCCTTCTCGACCCCAGTCCACGAAAAAAAGAGGATATTTTTACTCCGGCTGCATTGCTAGAACTTTCTGTTGTTCATCAGCTCATAGAGTTTGATGGAAGTAATCGGGCAGAATTTTACAACACGTACATCGGGGATGCAGATTTCATTATCGGACATCCTGATTTGGACACCTTCCTTTTAAAACATGCGAAGAAGCTTAAAGCGGTTTTTAATGTTGAGGGTAATTTTTCCCCCAATATAGATTATCAGTTTTGTTTCGGCAGAGGGATTAGAGTACTTACTCCATCGTCCGTTTTTTCAGTTCCTGTGGCAGAAATTGCAATTGGGATGTTACTCAGTCTTGCCAGAGGTATCCACAGTGCGCACGGGGATTTCGTCAAAGGGAAGGAGCTTTACGGTTTGGAAGGTAACACTGAAAGTGAGTTAATCAGCGGAACTGATTTAGGATTTATCGGCTTTGGCGACTTGGGAAAAGCGATTCATAAACTGCTTCAAGGATTCAACCCAACTATCCGTGTCTTTGATCCATGGCTGACCGAAAGTTATCTTTTACGTGAAGGTGTTGTTCCGGCAAGTCTTGAAGAAGTTCTGGCTAAAAGTAGATTTGTCTTTGTGGTTGCCGCGGTCACCGAAAATAACAGCGGAATGCTAAATTCGGCAAAACTGGATTTGATGCAGCACGGTGCCGGATTATTGCTTTTAAACAGAGCGGCCATTGCGGATTTTGAAGCACTTGCCGAATACAGCGCTCAAGGTAAAATACGTTTGGCGACAGATGTTTTTCCAGAGGAACCTTTAGCGTTAGCTCATCCAATCCGGAACTCACCTAATGTTTTACTGTCTGCACACCGGGCGGGCGCACTAAATTCCGCTTTGCTTGAGATGGGAGATTTGGTGCTTGAAGATTTGAAGTTAATGGAGCAGGGATTGCCACCCCAGAATTGTAAGCGGGCTGAACCTGAAACCGTGGCATCGCTGCGTAGTAAACCTGTTGAAAAGAGTTGAAACTAATGCAAAGCAGAATTCAATACGGAATGGTCGGCGGCGGTGAAGGAGCTTTCATCGGAGAGATTCATAGGATAGCGGCACGGCTGGACAATCATTACGAATTGGTCGCCGGGGCACTTTGTTCTGAAGCAGAACGCTCAATACGTTCCGCAAAAACACTGGGAATTTCCACTGACCGAAGTTATATCGATTATCAGGAAATGGCGAAAAAAGAGCAAGCGCGAACAAACGGAATCGAAGCAGTGGTGATAGTTACTCCAAACCACCTGCATCTGCGGATCGCAGAAATTTTCCTGAAAGCAGGAATTCACGTAATTTGTGACAAACCGCTTTCCGCAACTTTAGAAGAGGCTCAAGCATTTGCGGAATTTGCTCGCAAATCAGACAAAATCTTTGCGCTGACTTATAACTACAGCGGTTATCCAATGGTAAGACATGCCCGTGCCTTAATTGCTAAAGGTCAACTCGGTGAAATTCGAACAGTGCAAATAGAGTATGCACAGGATTGGTTGTCAGAAAAATTGGAAGATAGCGGTCATAAACAGGCAGCCTGGCGCACTGATCCTAAACTGGGAGGTGAGGGTGGATTGCTTGGTGACATAGGAACTCACGCATTTCATCTCAGCAGTTTTGTGAGTGGTTTACAGCCGACAGAGATCCTCGCGGATTTAAATCATTTTGTAGAAGGCCGCAGTCTGGATGATAACGCGCATATTTTATTACGTTTTTCCGGAGGAGCAAAAGGAATGCTCTGGGTGAGTCAGGTTGCACCCGGAAATGAAAACGGTTTGCGCCTTAGGATCTACGGCAGTAAAGCTGGCATAGAGTGGTCACAGGAAAATCCAAACTACCTTAAATTTTCACCTTTGGGCGAGCCGTCGAAGATACTCGGCCGGGGAAGCCCGGAACTTTCTGAATCTGCCGTAAAAGTAACCCGTACTCCTCCGGGACATCCCGAAGGATACATCGAGGGTTTTGCGAATATCTATGCCGAAATTGCACACGCCGTTTATGCTGCCCGTGAAGGAAAGCCTGTTCCACATGATGTTTTATTTCCAGATTTGGAAGATGGAATTGCCGGAATGATTTTTATAGAAGCATCACTCAATTCAAGTCGGAACGATGGTAAATGGGTGCTGTTGAATAATTGAATTAAAACCTGACTCTCACTCCATATCAAAAATGACTGAATAAATAAATAAGTCAGTCGATTAAAAAGTCATAAATCCGCTTCGCTCGAAATGATTAAATTGTTTTACTTTTTAAAACAGGATCAAATAAACAGAATAAGCATAAAATGAAAAACGTCTTTTTTTGAATTATCGGCGTGGGACGCATCGGTAAACTTGCTTGAGGACAATCTGCTTAGCCGTGTCGAAGAAGCGCGCTTAAAAGCAATCACAGATCCGTTCCTCGATGAGGACTGGGTTGCTTTCAGGAATATTCTACAGACCGGGAAAGATCACTGGATAATGCTCGAAGATCCTGGAATTTACCCAATCCTGATCGGCTTGCCATCTGCTGAACACGCACCGCAACTGATCGAATGCGCACAGGCCCCGCCCTTCAATACGTAAAGTAGTTAGTCGCATTTATGCCTAGATGCTTTCTCAGATGGCTTCACAGTCAGACACCATCCACGGCCTAACCCAATTCTTGTAAAATATACCAAA
>JAPKDT010000259.1 GCA_028822475.1 SAR324 cluster bacterium | reverse complement strand
GGATTGAATACTGCGAAGAACCACTGCGTGAATTTCAAAGACTGGAAGAACTGCATCAACAAACTGGAATACCACTTGCTCTGGACGAAACTCTCTGGAAAAATCCAGATCCACATACTTTGCCTAAATTCGGCATCCGGACTTTGATTTTAAAACCGGGAATTATCGGAGCATGGGAAAGTACAAAATTTTGGACAGCTTTTGCCAAAAATAATGAGATGAACGTAGTATTGAGCAGTTCTTTTGAAAGTGGACTCAGTTTGCACTGGATTGCCTTTACATCTGCAAAACTGCTCCGCAAGCAACCGGCGGCAGGACTCGACACTGCAAAATGCTTCGAACATGATTTAATCGATCCACCTTTCAAACTCACAAACGGGAGTTATGTTTTTCCAGCTAAGCGGCCCATAGCTAATGAAAAATATCTCCAAAAAATCGCGGAAGGCAATTCTAAAATAACCACTGAGACTGATGTTTGAAGTTAAGCCGGATATACTGAAGCAAGTACTTGAGCGCTTTGCGGATGAACAGTTTTTAAGCACTGAATCACAAGATTGGACTTTTTCAGATTTTTTTGAGGAAGCTATTCTTTTCAGTAATTCATTGAATATTAGCCCTCAAAAACATATCGCGCTTTGTTCTGCAAAACCTGAATTTTTGTTAAAAACGATGTTGGCCTTATGGCTTAAAGGCGCGGTTGTGGTTCCCTTAAATCCAAAATTTCCACAAAAGCAGAAAAAAGAATTATTGCTAAAAACAGGAAGCACTTTACTTGAGCAGGTTGAGTTAAATAAAATTTCCTCCAAGCAGCACTCATCATTCAGCACCCTGCAATCGATCAATCCTGAGGCATGGGCTAGCATCATTTTCACTTCCGGCAGCAGCGGTTCCGCGAAAGCAGTGGTCCACTCGCTGGCTAATCATTTTTATAGCGCGCTTGGAGCAAATCAGCAGATGCCATTAAACCCCGGTGACCGCTGGTTGATGTCGCTGCCTCTTTATCATGTCGGCGGTTTGGCAATTTTTTTCCGCACTCTGATTTCCGGTGCCGCCATGGTGCTCCCGGCTGAAAAGCAAACTTTGGCGGAGGCACTGATAAACAATAAAATCACTCACCTTTCACTGGTACCGACTCAACTCCACAGGCTTTTGCAGACAAACGTAGGCAAAGATTCGCTGCTTAAGTTAAAACTCATTTTGCTGGGAGGTTCCGCCATTCCTGAAACTTTGCTTGATCAATCCGCAGAGCTCGGCCTGAATGTATACACAACATACGGTTCTACAGAAATGGCTTCTCAGGTTGCAACCGGGAAAAAGGATTTATGCCGAATTTTGCCTTTTCGCGAAGTCCGAATTTCTTCAGAAGACGAAGCATACCATGAAATTGAGGTACGAGGTAAAACCCGTTTTTTAGGTTATCTGGACGAATCCGGCCTGCAACAGCCTTTTGATCAAAACGGTTGGTTTAAAACCGGAGATTTAGGCGCCCTGGAAGTTATACCAGCAGAGAGCAGAATGAAACAAGCACAACAGCAGCGAAAAGAATCCGGAAAACATTTCAGACAACCAGGGGATGCTTTTAACACCCTGACTGTGCTGGGGCGAAAAGACAGCATGTTCATTTCCGGTGGTGAAAATATACATCCTGAGGAAATTGAACGTGTCTTCTTTCAAAGCGGAATGATCGAGCAGGCAGCAGTAGTTCCCGTACAAGATGTTGAATTTGGCGCAAGACCGGTTGCTTTTCTGCAGTACGCAGAATCTGCGTCTGAAGCTGAATTAGTTGAATTTTTACAAAAAGAGCTGGTCAGTTTTAAAGTTCCTGATCTGTTATTGCCGTGGCCGGAAGAGACTGGAACTGGATTAAAACCAAAGCGGAAAGATCTTTCTCGACTGGCACAGACGCAATTCGATCTGTTGCAAAAAAATAATTTAACTGAAGAGCGACCTCCGTATTTTGAACAATGGCTGGAGAATTTTGAACAGGGCTGGAAACGTGTCGCATTAAGTGATGGACGGCAAATATTTATGCTGCTAGACCTGAGAAACAAACACGCAGAAAAATGCTTATACATACGTGCAGATTCACGCAAAGAAGTTATGGAATGGATGCTCGCAAATGAAAACAGTGGATTGCTTGAAATTCAAAATGAGGAAAACCTACTCATTAGTTGGGTTCCGGCTGAAGAAAAGAATCGTGGTTTGCTGAAGGAAAGCTTTGAAATTGTCCGACTCCTTGATGATGAACTTCCGGAAACCGAATTTCATCTTTACGACGCGTGTGATAGGGGAAGTTTTAATCCGTCTATATTTGCCCCTCAAAGAAAGATAAAAACATCTATTGATAAAACAAAAAGTGGATCATCCGGAACTGCCTGCTGCAGTGACTTAGTGACTGAATTAACTCAAGGCTGGAACTGGGACTTTCCGGAAGCAGTTTTTCAATCAACAGTAAGGCTCGATGAGTTTAAGAGAATGTATTTGCTACGCTGTCTTTACAGACGTTCCGGAGAGTCAAAGAAGTTTTTAGGTTGGAAAGTACATTTGCTAAGAGATTTCACAAGTTCCAAAAATATCGAAAATCCTTTTTGGAATTTGAGCCTGAAAGAAGAACAGGCATTAGAAAACATATTGAGACAAGCTTCTTTTTTTACCAACGATGATTATCTGCAAGCAAACACTCCTCAAAAAGAGCGGAAACGTCGCCTTGATTTTCAGGCAGAATTTGAAAACTTATATAATTAAATCAATAACATTTTTCCTCTCAGTACTGATAAAAATAACTTTTTTTTTATTTCGACTTGACACATACAGCAAAAAATTTAAGACTTGACAACCTTAAAAAGGGTCTATCACACATTAGTGTGGTGGAAATTTATATAATGTTCAAAAGGAGAAAACAAATGAGAGCATTTGAAAAGATTGCACTGACGCTGATTGCAGTCGTTGCACTGGCGTTCACGGCAACTGCCGGAACACTGGAAGACGT
>JAPKDT010000258.1 GCA_028822475.1 SAR324 cluster bacterium | reverse complement strand
CCAGAATGTCTTCACGTGTAAGTTCTTCCAGAGCTCTTATTTCTTTGCTCTTGGCATCAAATTCCGCATTTTGTTCAAAAGCAAGCGTGAACAACCGTCCGGCTTCTGCTGTTACGGAAGTTGTCTTCTGCAGTTTACTGTTCAGAACTGATTTTTTTATATTGTTAAGTTCTGTATCCGGTAGTTCCTTTAAGGAACCATTGAACTTTTCGAGAAATGCATCCATCCGTTGCTCCAGCGTTTCTGTATTGTACTCACCGGACTGAATGATAAAGATCAGACCTAAAGTTTTTTCCATGACAGTCATGCCGGAATTAACTATATAACCCAGTTGTTGACTGGTACGTAGATCATTATAAAACTGGGGTTGCATCAAGGTGTCGATCACCATTAATGCAGCCTGCAATTCAGGACTGCGCTGTCCAACCTGAACATCCGTTACCACGGCGGTATTTTCAACCTGCATTTTACGCGTGAAAGTATGTGAAGCTCCTGTATTAACCTGACGCACAGTGCTGATAAAACGCTTTGTTTCTGCTAATGGTTTAGCGGCTAATTTTTTAAGCAGTACTTCCGTTGCCTCACTCACAGTTTCAGCACGTAGATTCCCGTATGCCAGTCCTTCAATATAAATTCGTTCGTAAAGTTTATCCGCAAATTTTTTCAAATCTTTCAGTTTTATTTTTTTAATTGCTTTTTCATAATCCATGATAGAATATTTTCTGCCCTCCAGAAGCAAACTGCGGTAATAAAATGCCTGCTGATAGGGTTGTTGGAAATGAAAATTTTGATAGCGACGCAGCCGGACTTCCTTGAGAGTGTTAAAGGTTTTTTGATCAATTGTTATTTTTTTCAACCGACCCACTACAGTTTTTACCAGTTCCTGAATTCTGTCGGAGTATCCGCTGAAAGTCAGGTTTATACCTTTCTTGTCAGCACTGATACCGTATTCCAAACCTGCGAGACGTACAGGATAGCCAAATTCGTTGAAACCTTCTCGGATGGCATCAGTATAAAGTTGTGACAAGACTGCATTACGCGGTGAAGAATATACTTCTGCTGAATTTATCCTGAATATCAACTGTGCTTTTGGAGTCTCAAATCGATAATCCTGCTGAAACCAGATTTTTCCAAATTCATCATCCTGTAGAATCTGCGGGTTACCCAATGCATGTTTGCGTAGCAGTTCCCTTAATGCTTCTGCATAGTCTGCCTGAGGCGGAATATTCACTGCAGTCAGTAACTCGTCCCACGATCCCCACAATTCTCCTTGTACGCTTTCCAGACGTTTTAGCACTCCGGCACTCAACCCTTCCCTCCTGAGCCCTGCAAGCGATTGATGAGTAAGCTGAAGTTTGCCTTTATAAGCCAGTACCTCCAGGCTTTCCGGCAGGAATGGATTTGCTTCCGGAAGTTTCAAAGCAGAATTAAATTTTAAGTTACGCCACTTATTCATCCATTTTGGCTGGCTGTAGCTGAGCGAATACTCAACTCCATAGAACTCTTCCTTTTCCCTTGTTTTGACCTTACGTGCAGCCAAAATCGCCAGCATATTCTGCGGAGTCAAATTGTAAAGCAGACTGTCAAAAATACGTGGTTTGAATTCAGTGATAATGTACGGAGCGACTTCTACTGTACGCATCGGGTAGTACATCATCAGCGTTGTAAAAACATTGACCAGCGAAGTCCCTTCAGGTTTTTCAGCAAAACTGTAGTCTATTTCAGACATCAGTTTCACTTCATCATAAACATAACGCGGTAGACCTGTATTACGCAGCAAACGCAAATATTGGAAAACATTGCGGATGACTTTAGAATAATTTCTGAGACCTTTAGGTGTGAGCTGAATATTTACATCAAAACTCGAAAATGATTTGTTTGAAGCGCCTCCTCCTGCAGACAAAGCTGTCGCGAGGTTTTCACGTTTCAGCAGTGAAAGCAAACTGCCCTGACCTTCATGTCCGAGCAGAAAACCCAACATTCCCAAAGGTTGACTTTTGTAATAATGTAAGGTGCGTGATAAAGGAAACATCAAGGTTAATGAACGTGTATCCTTGATAGTTTTAACCTGCATTAAGCGAAACCGCGGATCAGGTTTCATATATTTCGCTGAAACATGATTCTCCAGCAGATTACGGTTCTTCACTGTTGCAAAACGCGCAGCGACCAAGTTTTGCAAAGTGTCCAGATCCTGAGGCCCTGCTACAGCCAGCATCATTTGGTTACTTGAATAGTGCTTCCGGTAAAATCCGAGCAATTCTTTCCTGCTGACACCATCCAGTGTTTCCATCGTTCCGGTGGCAAAATGCCTGGCTGGATGTCCTTCTTCAAATGCTTTACGTTTTACCTGGAAAATTCTGCGAGAATCATTTGGGATATTTTTTGAGTGTTCCGCTTCAACGGCTTTCTTTTCACGTTCCACCAAATCCGGATTAAACAAAGGTGCCAGAAAAAATTGTGAAAATCTGTCCAAAGCTTCTTCAAGATATTCCGGATCAATTTCGAAGTGATAATTTGTACGGTCATCTGCAGTATAGGCATTGCTGAAACCATCATGCGTTGAAACAAATTTCTGATAGCTGCCTTCGTCCGGATATTTTTCAGTTCCCAGAAAAAGCATATGTTCCAGAAAATGTGCCAATCCGAAACGTTCCGCAGGATCGCTCATTGAACCAACTCCGACAGTCAGAGAAGCAGCGCCGCGCTGCAGAGTAGGATCAGAAATAAGCATTACCTTCATTTGATTCGGCAGCAGAAATCGACGATACTGGCGTGATGGATAACGCGAATCCGTATTGTCCAGACCTCCGCCCAAAGCTAAAGTATAGATTCCTGTTAAAAAACTTAGTGTCAAAAATAGAGTCAGAATTTTACGCATTATTAATTTCTCTGTTGGTAACGTTAGTAAATTGTAAGTCTAATACATTACATTTTGGGAATATTTGCACAAAAACGCAATTTGAAAGAAAGTGTTTTTGTATTGACTATCAA
>JAPKDT010000019.1 GCA_028822475.1 SAR324 cluster bacterium | reverse complement strand
GGATTTATTATTTTGATGTTTCCAACACATCTTCATGATGTAAATCTTCAATTTGTAGTAATACACTGACTGGTGCTTAGGTTTTCGACGCCCTTGTTGCCAATTGCGTAAAGTGGAAACGTAGATTTACTGTATATCGGCAAACTTGTTTTAGCTAAACTTGAAACAGCTAAGTAATTGAGATACATAATTTTAGTTCAGATTGATGCGTAGACTTCCAGTCCCTCTCGCCTTTAGGAACTTTTTCATGGCCGCATACTTTTAAGTAACTCATTAACCATTTCGATCCTCCATGTTAACCCTCAATTAGCGATTTAAATTTTTTCTGAACGTTCAGAATTATTCAGGAAGTTCAATCCCAATTCAGTGATACTCCATAGTTCAGCATTTTTTCGAATCAGTTTTTGACGTGAGCTCATTTCGTGAAAGAGTCGCTCTGATGAAGTATTAGTGATATTTGTAAGATTTAAATCGCTTAATTGTTTTGCCCCATCTTTCACACAAAGTAAAACCATTCGTTCGGCCTGGGCCATTAAGCTTGTTTTGCTTTTAAATGAAGACAGCAGGAATGGATATATTTTTGCTGCGAGAGCTTCCAGACGTCCGGATAGATCCTCCCTGCCTCGCAGATAGAGTGCCAGTTTGTCCTCTGTTCCGGAATTCCTCACAAAGACCGCCGCCGCTGGAAGTCCATTTTCTAAAACTCTCAGCAACAGCATTTCAGGCTCCTCCTCACGTTTCACAATCTCAACCTCCATTTTCGTCCATTTAAGTTCAGACAACAACATTTCTTTCAGCTCTTTGCGCAACACAGAGCCTTCATCCAGCAAAGATTTATCAACATAATAAACCGGAAGACTTTTTTGAAATCCTGAAGGATAAGGATTTTTTAACCATGCAAAGAACTCAGCTGTATTTTTCGGTACACGCAAAGCCAGAATCGCAGCCAGGCTGTTTAAAGCGCATTTGAAGCCATTGCCGATAAACACCGAAGTGACTTCGTCTCCGGAACTTATTTTAGCTAAAGTAATCACATGTCCGGACTCTTCACTGCCGATTGTAAAATAATTATTCCGCTGCTGAGATGCGTATTTGTAGGCGCTTATTACCAGTTCATCACCCATGTTTGCCCTTATCCAGTTTTCCAGAGACATTATAATTCTAGTTGCAGACAAAGCGTCAAACATTGAATTTTTGATCATCTGTCCAAGTGCACATTTTGCTTGATCAAGCAAATTTTTGAACTCCGGAGCAGTAATTTTGTGCAGATAATATTCCTGCCTGGCCTGCCAGTCACAAAAACAGGCCTGCCACAAAATCCATTTGTCACCAACCGCGCATTGCATCGTTTCAAATCCAGCCTGCTGAACCGCACGCCCCACTTCCAGATCACTTTCGACAGTGTTAACAAATAAAGGCGGCTGTGGGCAATTGTTGTTTTGCTGAAGATACTTGGCCTGAATAAATGCCTGTACGTCACCGCCCAACACTAAAATCCTGTCCTGAAACGGATCATAACTCAATAAGAAACAGCGATCACCGTCACCATCAAAAACAAAACCCAACACGAGGTCTGAACTGTTTCGTAATTTTTCCTGCTGTTCACGACCGCTGTTCAGCATCTGAGCTAATGTTTCATAACCAACGAATACACCTTCCATTATTTCTTCCGCTGAAATAAAATCTACTCCTTCAAGATCAGCAACACCGGAGTACAGGTTAATACCCAGGACCGGATCAGAGTTGGTAATGACAAAATCAGCAGCAACATTTTTAAGTAATTCCGCTATTATCTGAGAAAATGCCCCGTTTGCCGTATCAACAATTATCGTAATTCCGGTTAAAGTATTATTACTCAACCAGTGATTATTTCGATCCGCCATAAAATCTAAAAACAACATCCTGGCAGCATGCTGATCATTACGGAGTTCACCAAGTAAAGGGGCATTCAGCAGATCCTGATAATTTAAGCCGAGACATCGTCGGGTCAGGCGTTTATCATCTTCCGGAAATAATTTTAGATTGGAATGTCCCAAAAAGATTTTGATTCCATTCTGGTCTGCAGGATTGTGCGACGCAGTTAAGACAAAAGCACATGCGGCTCCAACGTGTAGCAGATAAAGTGATATCGCCGGAGTCGGTAAAATATCTACAACCACAGCAGTCAGTCCAGCCTTCCTGATTCCGCGCACGGCGGATTCATTAAAACGACCACTTAAATCCCGCGGATCCCAACCGATTACCACGAGGTCAAGTGCAGATGCAAAATTGGCTTCGAGCAACTCCTGACAATAGGCATAAGTATACAACTCAAAAAACTCTTCAGTCATTACACCTTCATCCAACAAAGCGGCAAGAGGACTTGAGGAGGTACTATCTTCTATACTACGGACAGGGCCACGAATGCCATCCGTTCCCTGTATCCGTTCAATATTAATTGAATCGTTAGAAGAATCTGGCTTGACGCCCGGAAGATCACTGTTCATTGTTTATGCTAAGGAAATGCTGGATTGGAATGGGAAAGGACTCAGCCGACTGTTACAGATTTGGCCAGATTTCTGGGTTTATCAATATTACGTCCCAGGTCTAAAGCCGCATAGTAGGAAAACATCTGCGCCATTATCATTTGCGCCAGTGGGGCACATAACGGACTCATCTGAGGCAATTGCACTGCCTGATCACATACTGCCAATGCGCGCTCATCCCCCTGAAACATGATTCCAATCACTGTTCCTCCCCGAGTTTTTACTTGCTCCATAGCAATTACCGTACGGTCGTGCAGAACCTTTTGTTCCGGCAGTGGTACAAAAAACAAGGAGTGTAGAGCTGGTTCTACCATAGACAGTGTTCCGTGTTTGAGGAATCCTGCCGGCATTCCTTCCGCATGTTGATAAGTAACCTCTTTCATTTTCAGCGCAGATTCCATGGCAACAGGATAATAAACACCGCAGCCGAGAAATAACCAATGTTCCACATGACTAGTAGAACGTGCTATGTTGCGCACGAATCCGGATTGTTCGTTGAGAATCTGTTGAATCATTTCCGGAAATAACTCCAAATCCTGCTGGTGTTTTTTATAAACATCCTGTGATAGAAACTCACGCATCAGACCAAGCTCCAAAGCGACACGCAGCATAATGAAAGTTTGCGCGAGGGCCGCTTTAGTAGAAACAACACATATTTCCGGTCCTGAACCCTGCATAATCACTTGATCAACCATCATACTGATAGCCGAGCCCATCACATTTACAACCGCCGCAGTTTGCGCTCCGGATGTTTTTGCATATCCCAAGGCGGTTTTTGTATCATAGGTCTCTCCTGATTGAGAAAGTGCCAGCACTAGATCTCCGGACTCAACTGTAACTACCGAAAACTCGTCTGAACTGAGGGCTGGATAATATCGATCTGCCAGATTGGAAAAAAAGTATTGACTAATATTTGCCACATAGAAAGTCGTCCCAACTCCCATCAGGTAGGCACGTGAAGCTTTTGTAAACATCTCGGCCAACCCGGAAATTTGTTCTCTTGGAATTTTCAATGCCTGCCGTACTGTCTGCGGTTCATCAAAAATCTCCTTGAGCATGTAATGAGAATACCCTCCTTTTTTGCTAGTTTCCACGTCCCAGTCAATGTGCATAACCGCTTTTTCAACAATTTCACCAGTTTGCACATTACGGATTTGGTAATCATCACGACCTAAGACGACATACTCTCCATCATCCAGAACAATCGCCTGCCTTGTATATTCCAAAAAAGCATTTAGATCTGAGCCAACATAATTACAGCCTTCGCCTAGTCCCAACAACAATGGAGATTCTTTTTTTACGCAGTACAGATGTTCCGGGTCATGCGTGGAAAGCATAACAATAGAGTATGAACCTTCTATTTGCTGCAAGGCGGCTAAGAAAGCTCTTTCTAAATCCTTAAGCTCTGCATATGATTCATCCAACAAGTTGACGAAAACTTCTGTATCAGTCAATGACTCAAAAACAACATCTTGACTAATCAAACGTTCACGCAATTCCTGGTAATTTGAAATAATACCGTTGTGTACAATCACAAATTCCTGCTTGTAAGAAAGATGAGGGTGTGAGTTTTCCTTGGTTACTCCTCCGTGAGTTGCCCAACGCGTATGAGCAATTCCGATACTCCCCTGCATTTTGTCCAAATTTTCCAAGGCGTTGACTTCATCTATTCCTCCAATATTTTTTCGTAAATCAAGTTCACCCTCATTCAGCATCGCCATTCCGCAGGAATCATATCCACGATATTCCAAATTGCGGATTGAATTAAATAGATTTCTGCCTATATTTTCTGAATGTACTATGCCACTGATACCACACATATTTTTTACCTTACCGGGTTTGAGTTTAGGGTGCTGTAATTAAAGTGTAATACAATCCGCAATGACTTTTCCGGATTCCACAATGCTGCCTGGACCAAGAGTATGACGGGCTCCAATGGACACACTGTCACCAACGAAGGCCCCCAGCTTTACTAAACCTGTTTCTACCGAGTCTGAGTTGGAACTGCAGGTAATACGACTATAATCTACAGTGTGATTAACCGTCGTGAGACCAGAACCTGATTTTACATTTTCTCCCAAAACACTGTCCCCAACAAATGAAAGGCGGCCGACATCATTGTTTCCAAAGAGTACACAGTTTTTCAACTCAGATCCGTAACCTACAATCGAATTAGGCCCAATCGCACTGAACTTACGAATGAGTGAATTATTTCCCACATATGAATTGGCACCGATGTAACAAGGCCCCTTGAGTACAGTTCCGGATTCTATAGTGACACCAGGGCCTATACGTACCGCTCCTTCCAGATGCACATGTCCCAGTAATTTAACTGTAGAATCAATCTCAGCAGTTTGCCAGGAACTCATCAACATCTTGTTTGCATCCAAAATGTGCCATGGATGAATCATATCAATCCATCCTTTTTCCCACAAACATGCCTGAAGTCCCCTGCTTGCAATCATTTGCTCATAACATCGGGCAATATTATGATCATTCTCTTCCAACAGTTCAAAAATTTTCGGAAACAAAACAAACATTCCCGCAAAGACATAATTCGCCTGATTTGCCTGAGGTTTTTCAACCAGTCGGCTAATTTTCATTTCATGGTCCAGATAGACATTACCAAATTCTTTCGAAGACTCCGGCAATGCAATCAAGGCAACCTCCCTGTCAGTTTCTGAGTAAGTCTGCAAAATGGATAAAAATGGGTTGTAGTCCGTCATTACATCACCATAAACCAGCAAAAAGGGCTTCTTCTCCAAAGACGAGCGGCAAAGACTCAGGGCGTGGCCGATGCCCTTCAGTTCATCCTGAACGACATATTCAAGATTGACTCCAAGAGTTTGTCCACTGCCGAAATACTGACGGATCATATCCTGCTTATGATTTAGGACCAGTACTATATCGTGAATCCCTGCTTCCTTGAGGAAGCAAATCGTATTTTCGAGGATGTACTGCCCCGCAATGCGAATCATTGGCTTACAGCGGGTTTCAATAAACGGGCTCAATCGGGTACTCCGATTAGCCGCGAGAATAACTGCTTTCATGTCGCCACCTTTATAAAAACGTTGAGATGTTTAATATTCATTGAGCCAACTACTGGCTGATTTCTTTTTCTGTTGCGACGCAATCCAGCAAATAGTCCAAAACATCCTCTACACTCAGGCTTGCTGTATCAACAATAATCGATTCCTCCGCAGGTTTCAGTGGGGCAATTTTTCTGTTTTGATCCTGATAATCACGCTTTCTAAGGTCGGCTAATATTTTTTCATAATCTGCATCTTCCTTACGTTCCCGTAGTTGCAGCAACCTGCGTTTAGCGCGAATCTCTGGAGAAGCATCTACATAAAATTTGAATTCCGCTGCCGGAAAAACGACTGTGCCTATATCCCTGCCTTCCAAAACCGCACCATGATAACTTTCCGACCTTCGGACTTCCTCCACAAGTGCCCGCTGCTGTTTTTTCATCACTTCACGGATTGAGGGGAAACGGCTGATTTTGGAAGCTTGAGCCGAAATCTGTTCAGTGCGGATTTCCTGAGTTACATCTGTATCATCGCAAATTACTTTTTCATTTTCAAAAACAATTTTAGTTTGATCACCAAGTTTTTCCAGAGATTCGTCACTTTCCGGACAGCCCTGTGCGGCCCAACTCCATGCGAGGCAACGGAACATAGCTCCGGTGTCTACATACAAATAATCCAGTTTACCAGCCAACTGACGTGCAATTGTACTTTTCCCGACACCTGTTGGTCCATCTATAGCAATGATTTTAAAACCCATAAAAATTTTGTTTCACGTGGAACAATTAGCTGATCAGTAGTTTTTCAAGAACATCTAAAAAGGAATATTTACTCACCTTTTTCTTTTCCGGTAAAGCTCTTCATTAAACCGGCAGGTTGCTTAACAGGAAGCTATTTATTAATGATGCTCAGCTGAATATTGCTGAAATAGTATCATTTCAAAGGAAGTGAGAAATCCTATAAATATTATTATGCTAATATTACTGAGTCAAGCTGTTCAGTAGTTTTGCAACTTCCTTTTGAAGTTCCGCGCTTTTAAATTTTTTTAACATTTTACGGTAAATCGCCATCGCATCATTGCTGCGTTCAAGCTGAGCATAACTTGAGGCAATCCTCAAATTAAGAGCATAGCTTTTTTGTTCAGACAAACCACGGTCCAGATATAATACTTTCAGATTTGCAGCGAGCGCCTGTGAGTGTTTATCCTGTTCAAAAAGTGACAGACCTTTTTCCCTGAGGATATGCAACTGCCATTTCTTTCGACCATCCTGTACTGTTTCCATTGATTTTAGTGCCTGGTTCAGCCAGCGTTCAGCCATCTCATATTTAGCTAACTCGTTGTAAAGTTCTCCGATCAGCACAATCTGCTCAACTCTTTTTTCCGGGGCAAGCTCCTCTTGACGTACCGATTTTTTATAATTGACAACCAGTTGATTTAAATAAGGGGCAGCCTTTTCCTTTTGTTTCCTCTCCATAAAATAATTTCCGAGTAAATGCAGAATTTCGAAGCTGTAAGTATCATTCTTGCTTTGCTGCAGAAACTTCTCAGCACCTTTCAACATTTCGGGAATACGGGCTAGCTCATACTGAATTTTAAGGATTCTGTAACGGATAACCCTCTCACTGCCTTGTGGAGGATTTTTTAAGGCTAAATTATAATAGGTGACAGCTTCATCATATTTTTGCGTATCATATAGTGCATTTGCACGATGAAAGAAGAGAAATCCGTGATCTTCACTGGTTGAAAGGCCCAGGCCGATTCCCGTCACACTGAGTATTCTCCGGGGATCTTTGATATGCTTAAGCACTTCCACCCTCAGCTTAATCAGTGAAAAGTCAGAATACTGCACAATTTTGCGCTGCAACACATCATCAGCTTGCTCATACCTTTGCATCGCAATAAGAATCCGGACTCTTAAATGAATTTCTCTGACAGGCTTTTTCAGCGGATCGAAAGTGCTGCGAAGTTCATTTAAGATTTCTAAAGCTGAATTTTGTTTTTTTTGTTCGAAGTATGACTGGGCCTGTAAATAAAGTCCTTCTTCCAAAAATTCAGAAGTGGGATGCCGCTTTTTCAGGTTAGTAAAAGCAGAAATCGCACGGTTCCATTTTTGCTGATCATGATTTACCTTCCCAAGCAGATACCAGCGGTCATCGTCCCGCTCACCCTGTTGATCAACCTGACGCATGGCCATGATAGCATCTTTGGGTCTTTTAGCTATTTCATACATCATGACTCCATACCAAAAATAGTAATCCGACAGACGCTCAGAGTTGGAATAATCTTCGAGCAGCAGTTTTAAGTCCTGAAATGCTTTGCTGTGCTCCCCAGCCAACAGCTTAATCACAGTTCTGAGGTAAATACTTTCCTCAATAACAACTAACGAAGTCTGTTCACTTGCTGTATCCAATGAGTGTTTAAATGACCATTGCAGCCACTGTTTTGCCTTTTCTCTATGGCCCATACTTAAGTAGAGATAAGCATAAATCAGTTCCATTTCAGCTTGCCAGGCATGCCATGATTTAGCTACTGACTTCAATCCCGGCTGTTTCTTGAGCAAAAACTTATAATTCTCACTTTTTGCTGCATGGTGCATTAATTCACGCAGGGATTGTTCACGGAGGAGATCATCATTTATTACCTGCCATTTTTCCCAAGCCTGCTCATATTGTCCGGCTTCTAAATGCATTCTTAACCAGGCCCGTGCAAGTTGATCAGGATTCCTGACACCGAACTCCTCCAGAGACTCCAATGTTTTTTTTGCTTGAGACCACTGTTTCAAACTCATCTCAGCAACTGCACCAAGCCAGAAGAAATGCTCCATTTGAAGGTCATTGTAAAACTCCGGCTTAGCAGCTTTATCAGCAACTAAATCTGCTAGTTCCTGCCATCTATTTTCCACAAAATAATATTCCGCGAGGCGTACCACGTGCTCAAAATCATATTTAAATTGCTGAGTCATTCTTTCAAGCACGAAAAATATTTGGTCACTTTTCTTCAATTTTACATATGTCAGGTATTTCAAATAAAGAAGTTGGATCCGGATTTTTTTAATACTGATTTCCGCCTCATGTTTCGTAATTACCGCCAATGCTTCTTCATATTTTTTTTGCTTAAAAGCCAGCCACGCCAAGCTGTAACGGCTGAAATTCTGGAAATCAACATAAAGATTTGAGTTCTTGTTCTGTTCGAGTGAATCCAGAAAAAATGTTAGCGATTTTTCTGCTTGAGCATATTTTTTCTGCTTTGCCATTATTTGCCCCAACCAAAACCATGACGGAGTAAACCAGGGCGTTTCCGGATAGTCATCTGTAACTGTCTGGAATCTCTTAAGCGCTACATTCAAGTCGCCACGAAACAAATGAACTATGCCTTCTTTGTAAAATTTTCCAGAACGGTCAAGCCAGCTGGGATCATCCGGAATAAAACGAGGGTAATTCCAATCTGGAAGTTCAGGATATGCTGTCTCAGTAACAGAGACTAATGGTAGTTCAGGTAGTTCAGGTAAACGAAGAGTTGGAACAGGTAGCGGGAATGTGCCATAATGTGTCTTTACCTCAAGAGTGCTGCTACTACTTTCTGAAAATCCGCTCACTGGCTGAAAACATATAATAATAGTCAGAATCAAGAGTATTA
Organism: SAR324 cluster bacterium; assembly: GCA_028822475.1. GTDB lineage: Bacteria > SAR324 > SAR324 > SAR324 > NAC60-12 > Arctic96AD-7. The sequence goes on along the minus strand of JAPKDT010000019.1, from coordinate 6,080 downwards.
TTGAAAAAATTTTTCTCATTTTCAGAAAATTATTAATAATAAAAATTATTTATATGGCTTTCAGTCATCCATTGCTGACAGATTGTTGACAATAGCTCTCAATCATTTGATTACGAAAAGTAATCAGTTCCTCGGCGGCCTGACTCAAGTCTTCCGCAGAAAGTTCCAGTACAAAGTCATAGCCGCTCATTGCATGCTGGTAACGTGGGTCATAGTAGTCTACTAAAAGCATGTGCACAATGTTTTCTATTTCACCTTGTTTCAGCCACAGCCGTAATTGTTCGACTTTAACTTTGCCGAGTGCCACTTTCAGTGATTGCAAAATTGAGTCAATTTGCTGAATACTCTGTGCATCACAAATATTATACTCTTCAACTATACGGCTGATTCTGGTTTCCAATTCAGCACTCAGTAGCACCAGCTTTCCACTCTTCATCGCATTTGCAAAAGTCTGCGGAATAAAAACCTGTCCAACTTTTCGGCTTTCGCCTTCAACAAAAAGAAAAAGATCCTCAGGCAGTTCACTCAATTTTTGAACCAGCAGCGCTTCAAAATCTTTCTGAGTCCGGGGAATTTTGTGAATAGCGCCAAACAGGGAGCTGCGGTGTTGCGCCAGACCTTCCAGGTCCAAATGATCCGGAAGTTTTTCTAGGAGTAATGTCTTTCCAACACCAGTCTTTCCATGCAGCACAATGAGCGGGGGAACTGGATTTTCAAGTTGCCTCAGAACAAATTGCCGATAATATTTATAACCTCCTTGCATTTGAGAAACACTGAATCCGTTTTCCTGCAGCAGCCTGACCACCGAAGCAGATCTCATCCCGCCACGGGCGCAATATACAACAAGTTGCTGAGATTTTATTGCAGAAAGCGTTAATAAAAACTGCTGAAGTCTCGGTTCAAAAAACTCCAGTCCTTTCACAACGGCGGCATCCCGACCAACTTGTTTGTAGATTGTACCAATTTCCGCACGTTCCAAATCATCAAAAAGCGGAAAACTCCTGGCACCGGGAATACTGCCTTTTGCAAACTCCTCAGCAGTCCGTACATCCAGCAAAAGCATGCTCTCTGCAAGAGCTTCCTCCACTGATAATGCAGGAAAGCCGCCTTTGAGAAAGTCCTCCATTCTTTTGGAAAACGGCTTTGCCTGAGCTGTCAAAGAGTCGTTATCAATCATTCCTCATCAGCAGTTTCTTCCACTGGCTGACTATTCTGCGCAGGATCAAGATTGTGCAAAGCGCGTACTTTAAGGTTGATGGTTTCAGCAATTTCCGGGTTTTCTTCCAAAAAATTGATGGAGTTATCACGCCCCTGACCTAACCTCTCTTTTTCGTAGGAGAACCAGGTCCCACTTTTTTGCACAATTTCCGCATTCACGGCTAAATCAAGCAGGACACCAATTTTGGATATTCCAACCCCATAGATTAAATCAACTTCGGCAATACGAAACGGTGGAGCCAATTTATTTTTTGCAACTTTGATTTTCATTCTGTGACCTTTTACTTCGTCTCCGCTCTTAATCTGACTCGCACGTCGAACATCAAGGCGTACAGTGGAGTAAAATTTAAGTGCATTACCGCCTGTGGTTGTTTCCGGATTTCCAAAAACCACACCAATTTTTGAACGAAGCTGGTTGATAAAAATGAAAATTGTGTTGGACTTTGAGATCACTCCTGACAATTTACGGAGGGCTTGTGACATCAGGCGTGCATGCAATCCCATATGTGAATCACCCATGTCTCCTTCCAATTCGTTTTTAGGAACAAGCGCTGCCACAGAGTCAATAACAACCATATCCACTTTACCGACGCGGACAAGCTGCTCCGCGATTTCCAAACCCTGTTCTCCGTAATCAGGTTGAGCCAGAAGAAGATCTTCAATCTGAACACCCAGTGTTTTGGCGTTATTTCGGTCAAATGCATGCTCTGCGTCTATGAACGCGGCTACACCACCTATTTTCTGAATTTCCGCAATTGCACACAAGGCTAAGGTTGTTTTACCGGATGCTTCTGGACCGTATATTTCAACGATCCGTCCTCGCGGCAAACCTCCAATTCCAAGAGCAATGTCCAGGGCTAAATTTCCAGCGCTGACCGCAGGAAACTGAACCACTGTCGAACCGTCCATTTTCATAATTGAACCTTTACCATACTGGCGTTCAATTTGCGAAATTGCGGTATCCAAATCTTTTTGTCTTTCTTCAGTCAACATAATTTCTCCTTAAATATAAATAATAATATTTGCCCAGTTTTAACTGACTTAATGTTTGATTATTCAGGATCAGTCCTTGAGAAGTACTGGGGTTACAAGTTGAACTTAAAAACGCCTCCGGACACTACTCATGAAAAGTATTTATCCCTGTATATTTAGACAGGTTTAATCTGTAAATAATAATCAGACTGTGCTGAAGTCGCAATGCTATATTCAATTTGGAGCAAAAGTACGGTAATTTTCTGGCAACTGCAATCCCGTCCTTGACTGATCAGCCCTGGTTAATTATTGTGATAAAGCTGAGAAGTAATTAATTCTCTTTTTGTCATTTCGAAAATAAATATATTGCAATAATATTAGTAATATATGCTCATTCGTATTATTCTTGAAGACACTTTATCAGCTATTAGCATGACTTTCATTAGAGTTGTCTGAAGCTGACAAACTGCGGTCTACCTTGAACCTTAGAAGCTTATCTGGCTATAATGTTAATATTCTTTTTCACGATTAACCGAGATTTTTTAAATGAAGAAAGTACTTGTTACTGGAGGTGCAGGTTTTGTTGGATCTTTCCTTTGTGACCGCCTGATTGATGAAGGTCACGAAGTTATTGCAATTGATAATTTTTTTACAGGCAGCAAAACGAATTTACGGCAGCTTGAAAGCAATCCCAATTTTGAATTGATACGTCATGATATCGTGGAGCCTGTGCTATTGGAAGTGGACTGGATTTTCAATCTGGCCTGCCCGGCTTCTCCGGTTCATTATCAGTACAATCCGATAAAAACCGCAAAAACCAATGTTATGGGTGCTCTTAACATGCTGGGTCTCGCAAAACGTCTTAACGCGCGTATTTTACAAGCCTCCACTTCTGAAGTTTACGGAGATCCGCAAGTACATCCCCAACCTGAAAGTTATTTTGGTAATGTCAATCCTGTTGGTTTGCGAAGTTGTTATGATGAAGGCAAACGTTTGGTGGAAACTTTAATGATGGACTACCATCGCCAAAGTCAGGTTGATGTAAAAATTATTCGAATCTTTAACACTTACGGTCCAAGAATGCATCCGGAGGACGGCAGGGTTATCAGCAATTTTATTGTTGCAGCACTTAAGGGTGAGCCTATCACAATTCACGGAGACGGACTGCAGAGCCGTAGTTTTTGCTACGTCACAGAATTGGTGGATGCAATGTACCGCATGATGCAGACAGAAGATTTTACCGGCCCGGTGAACACAGGAAACCCCGGTGAATTTACCATGATTGAGTTAGCGGAAAAAGTCCTCAAAATGACAAACTCAAGTTCCAAACTGATTAAAACTGCAGCACGGCCTGACGATCCTGGACGCCGTAGGCCGGATATTACGCTGGCCAAAGAACGGCTAAATTGGGAGCCTGTTATAACACTTGAAGAAGGTCTGCGTCCAACCATAGATTATTTTGATGAACTTTTGAAACGTGCTTGAAAAGTACTATTAACAAAATTTTTGCTGCCTTCTTTTGTGATTTTTTTATTTTTGCAGAAGGTGCTGACAAACTTTAATTTCAATCCCCGAGAACCTGCATGCCCCCCCTGCCTGTTCCACCTGAACTAATTAAAATCGCAAAAGCAGTTGCGAAGTCCAATGGTCGGAGCCTTCTCGTCGGCGGTGCTGTGCGGGACCACTTCATGGGTAGAAAATTTTCCAAAGACATTGATGTGGAAATTTACGGAATTAGTCCGGAAATTCTTGAATCAGTGCTCGGAAAATTTGGACATCTTCATGCAGTAGGAAAAAGTTTTGGCGTGCTGAAGCTTAAAACTTCAAGTGCAGAATATGATTTTAGTCTACCCAGATCCGAAAGCAAGTCCGGAAAAGGTCACCGTGGATTTCTGGTAACAACTGACTCCTCAATGAGTTACCAAAAAGCCGCTTCACGTCGTGACTTCACTGTCAACAGTATCGGTTATGATTTATTAACAAAGGAAGTGCTGGATCCTTTTGATGGTTTAGGTGACTTAAAGCACAAAGTACTGAGGCATATCGGCCCCTCATTTGCCGAAGATCCGTTACGGGTTTTAAGGGCAATGCAGTTCTCCGCACGTCTTGAATTTGAAATTGCTGCTGAAACAGTAGAACTTTGCAACCACTTAGACCTTACTGAATTATCAAAGGAACGGATTTTCGAAGAGTTCCGGAAGTTGTTTTTAAAAGCAAAACGCCCTTCCATAGGTTTGGAAGCAGCCAAAAAGCTCGGAATCTTAGCGTATTTTCCGGAGCTAAAAGCTCTCATTGGAGTGCCGCAGGATCCGGAATGGCATCCGGAAGGTGATGTCTGGATTCACACTCTACTTGTAATGGACGAGGCGGCACAGTTAAGAAAAGGTGATGAAAAACAGGATTTGGAATTAATGTTCAGCGCGCTTTGTCATGATTTTGGTAAACCGCTGACTACTGAATTCTTGCGTGGACGCTGGCGCAGTCCTGCTCATGATATCAAGGGTGTCGTACCAACTGAGAAGTTTTTACGCAGAATGACTGATGATAGAATTTTAATTGAACAAGTTACAACTCTCGTCAAAGAACACCTTCGGCCAGTACAGCTTTTTAAGGAACGTGAGCGGATTAATTCCGGAACAATCCGGAGACTCGCCTTACGTGTCCGCATACCTGAGTTGGTTTTATTGGCTAGGGCAGATTATTTTGGCAGGACACTCGCTGAGGATGAGCGAACACATTTTGAAGCAGGAGACTGGCTTTTGGATGAAGCAGAACGCATGAACGTGCGTGACGAAGCGCCTCGTCCGTTGCTCCTTGGCAGACACCTCTTAGCCCTCGGCATGACACCCGGACCTGAAATTGGTCTTATTTTAAAACAGGCATTTGAAAGCCAGCTCAATGGAGATTTTCAAAAAGAAGACGCGGCAATTTCCTGGGCAAAGTCTTACCTTTCAAATTAGTCAGCTCTTGCTCATTCCTGACGGAATCGTTATAATCCAAGTAATATTCAAAGTATTTTTTTACTAACTATATTCAAAAACATGTCATCCAAAACGCTCGCCAAAAATCGTAAAGCACGGTTCGAATATGAAATACAAAAAACCATGGAAGTCGGCATCGTCTTACAGGGTACAGAAGTAAAAAGCATCCGTGCAGGTCAAATCAATCTCGCCGAAAGTTACTGCAGGGTGGATGATAGTTTACAAGTATATTTATTGAATGCTCATATTTCTCAATACGATTTTGGCAACCGCCATAATCACGACCCTCTCCGACCGAGACGTCTGTTGCTTCACCGTTCTGAAATACGCCGCCTGTATGGACAGGTTAAAGAGCAGGGCCTTACAATGATTCCGCTTAAAATTTACTTAAAAGGAGGAATTATTAAAATGGAATTGGCATTAGGACGCGGAAAAAAACTGCATGATAAACGTCAAACTATGAAAAAACGAGACGCAGAGCGTGATGTAGAAAGAACTCTCAGCGAACGTGATTAATCAGGAACAAGATGACAGAAAATGATCTGCAACCAACTGACTCCGATCCTGCATGGTCGTGGCTGGCCCTGAGTTTAATTTCTGGAATTGGTTACAAAACGATACGAGAACTGATTGAGCATTTGGGCAGTGTGCAGGAACTGTTGAAAACTCCACCTGAAATGCTTGTCAGTAAGTTCAAACTCTCAGCAAAATTAGCCGGACTGATTGCAAAGGCAACTCAAACACACAGTTTCCTGATCGAAAAACGAATCATTGGTGAAACTCCGGGAATCCGGCTTTTTTGTCCTGATTCATCCGGATACCCTTTGAGCTTAAAGCAAATATCGACTCCACCAAGTGTTTTGTACTGGCAGGGTAATTTAGAGGATGCGGAAAGTCCATGTCTTGCTT
>JAPKDT010000018.1 GCA_028822475.1 SAR324 cluster bacterium | reverse complement strand
CTGAGGCAGCCAAAATCTTGTTGCGTGCCGGTGAGTAAAATAGATGCTGATTCAGTTGCATTGGTTGAAAATTCTAAGAAAGAATAAAGAAAATCCTTCCTCATTCTGCAAAGTCTAATCTCAAGATAACTTTCGTGTTCAGACCGTTGAAAACATAAATCTGCGTATAGCTAGGCCCTTTGTTGAGCGTAAAAGTGATTGACTCACCGTAGTGCTCGATGCTGACGTCGTTTTTTTGAGATCGCCATCCATATTAAAATGTTGAGCAGCGCGAAAACAGGGTTAATAATTTGCCTGAACCCGCATTTAAAAAAACATTGCTTGACAAACTTCTTCTTTCACAGGTAGCCTCAATATTCATTTTCGCAAAATAAAAATTGTGAAATATCCACTGGAACTTGCTTTACGGGCATATTTCAAATTGTTAATTATATTTTGGAGATAAAGATGAGTTGGAGCAAAAAAACTATATTTAGTATTATCTGGATACTCGCAGCTGTCTGGATTATGGGTGTTTCGCCGTTGAGCGCAAAACCTAAAGTCGCTGCCATTTACACATTGCCGGTTGAGCAGCAGTGGATCAGCCGTATTCACAAAGCACTTAATGCGTCAATGGCTCGCGGAGACATAGAGTATGTTTTCTCTGAAAGTGTAAAAAATACTGACTATGAACGTGTCATGCGCGAATATGCTGAAAAAGGCATGGATCTGTTGGTCGGAGAAGTATTTGGGGTGGAACGTGCTGCTCGCAAGGTAGCCAAAGATTATCCTGGAACAGCCTTTCTGATGGGGTCGAGTTTTGGTCCAAGCGGGCAAAACTTTTCAGTATTTGACAATTGGATTCATGAACCGTCTTATTTGACAGGCATGATTGCCGGAGCCATGACTAAAACCAACAAAATGGGAATTGTCGGTGGTTATCCGATTCCGGAAGTAAACCGTTTGGTTCATGCGTTCATGGACGGCGTACACGAGGTAAATCCGGATGTAAAATTTATGGTAACTTTCCTCGGCAGTTGGTTTGATCCGCCTAAAGCTAAAGAATCAGCTTTTGCACAAATCGAACGTGGTGCTGACATTCTTTTTGCAGAGCGTTTCGGAGTTTCTGACGCAGCTAAGGAAAAAGGAGTTTTGGCGATTGGCAACGTGATTGACACGCAGTCGGATTATCCTGACACCGTGATTGCTTCTGCAATCTGGAACATGGAAGCCACAATTGACAGAGCCGTTTCCAAAGTTGCTTCCGGTTCTTTTGAAGGAGAAGACTATGGTCAATTTTCTTTCATGAAATACGGTGGTGGAAGTCTTGCGCCTTACGGAACTTTTGAAAACCGTATTCCGGCCAAAGTAAAAAAACTGGTGGCCGAGAGATCACAGGAAATAAAAGATGGATTGTTCAGAGTCAACGTTAATGACGCTGAGCCGAAATCCACAATGTGAGTAACGGTGTGATGCGTTCTGAAATTGAAATTTCGGAAAAGCAACCATCCGCAGAAGTGGTGCTCCGCCTGCGGGGCATCACCAAAGTTTTTGGAAGTTTGGTCGCTAATGATGATATCAGTCTGGAATTAAAGTCCGGAGAAGTACTGGCATTGCTTGGAGAAAACGGTGCCGGTAAAACGACTTTGATGAATATCATTTTTGGTCATTATGTCGCAGATTCTGGAAGTATCGAGGTATTCGGAAGTTCCATTCAGCAAGGCTCTCCGCATGTGGCGATCGAATTGGGCATCGGCATGGTGCATCAGCACTTTACGCTGGCAGACAATCTGAGTGTGCTCGACAATGTGATGCTTGGCACAGAACCCTTGTGGTCACTATATTCAAATCGACGTGCCGGAAGGCAGAAACTGGAACAACTGGGTGAACGTTTTGGTCTGCAGGTAAATCCAAATGAACGTGTCGCTGAACTTTCAATCGGCGAACGTCAACGAGTTGAAATCCTCAAAGCACTTTATCGTAACGCACAGATCCTGATTTTGGATGAACCTACTGCTGTGCTTACTCCGCAAGAAACGGAAACGTTTTTTGAAACACTCAAAAAACTAGTTTCAGGCGGACTTTCACTGATTTTTATTTCCCACAAAATGCAGGAAGTTTTAGCGATCAGCGATCGGGTTGCCGTTTTACGTGACGGACGTTTGGTGTCTGAACTGAAGACCGCCGGCGCTTCCGAAACGGAATTGGCACAGGCAATGGTTGGCCGGAATATCGAACTCCCGGAGCGAAAAGCGTTGAAAGCCGGTGAGCCTGTACTCAAGCTGAAATCTGTAACGGTTAGGGCCGAGGATGGACGCTCGGCATTGAGCAGTTTATCCCTCGATATCCGAGCCAGGGAAATTGTCGGGATCGCGGGTGTTTCCGGAAATGGTCAAACTACAGTTGCGGATTTAATCAGCGGACTGGTCGAACCGCAAAGTGGAACACTGGAACTGCATGGTGAGGTCGTCAACAATTTTACGCCCAGAAATATGCTCAGGAAAAAAGTCGGACGTATCCCTGAAGACAGACATTCTCAAGGTGTGATAGGTGACATGACATTAGCCGAAAATATTGTTTCGGAGTCTTATCAGGAACCGCAATTCAGCTCTTACGGCTGGCAGAATCATCTCAACCGTCAGCGTTTTGCGGAAAATGTGGTGAGCAAATTTGATGTTCGAGGCTATTCAGCTAATTCTCCTGTACGTTTGCTTTCCGGAGGAAACATGCAAAAATTGATTTTGGGCCGTGTCCTTTCGGGAAATCCGCAATTGATTCTGGCAAACCAGCCCGGACGAGGTTTAGACGTGGGCGCAGTAGCTTATGTTCATGAACAACTGCTTGCCGCACGTGCGAATGGTGCAGCGATTTTGCTGATTTCTGAAGATTTGGAAGAGCTGCTCAAAATCTCCGACCGTATCGCCGTCATCCACCGTGGTAGACTCAGTGAGAGCTTTCCACGTGAATCCATTAGCATTGCTCAACTTGGACTTTTAATGACGGGCCAGCAAAAAACGCCAACAACAAATAATCAATCAACTGAAGCAGATGCGTCTTGAACCACGAACCAGAGTGCCTTTTGCACTGGTGATATTCGCTCCGGTTGCGGCAATTGTGGCGAGTTTTGTTTTGTGTGCAGGATTAGTTGCATGGAGCGGAGCTTCAATTTTTGAGGCATATGGACTTTTGCTGAAAGGCGCACTCGGCTCAGGCTTTGCGCTCTCAGAAACATTTGCGAGGGCGACGCCGTTGATTTTCACCGGCTTGGCTGCCGCGGTTGCTTTCAAATCCCGTTTTTGGAACATTGGTGCAGAAGGTCAGTTATATGCCGGTGCGCTCATTATTACTGTTTTGGGAACCGGAATGCTGGATTTACATCCAGGATTGATGATTCCGATTTTAGTCATTACCAGTGCTGTCGCTGGAGCTTTGATGCTACTGGGGCCGGTTTTGCTAAAAATTCATTTTGGCGTGGATGAGGTCGTTACAACACTCCTGCTGAACTTTATTGTACTTTTGCTGGTGAGTTTATTGTTGGAGGGACCACTCAAAGATCCTATGGGACTGGGTTGGCCGCAAGCGGAACCGGTTACAGAAGCGGCAGAACTTCCTCGGCTTTTCAGGGGGCTGCGTTTACATTCCGGACTTTTGCTGGCACTTTTATTTTCCCTCATTATATGGATTGTGAGCATACGAACTACCCTCGGTTATGAAATGCGTGCAGTCGGTTTTAATCAAAAAGCCGCGCGTTTTGCGGGAATGCCGGTTAAAAGTGTGATGATCAAGACTGCATTAATTTCCGGAGGCATCGCAGGAATTGCAGGATTCAGCGAGGTTGCGGGAATGAAAGGTAATTTGACGCTTGATCTAAGTCCGGGATTTGGCTACACGGGAATTGTAGTGGCCATGCTGGCGCAGTTGCATCCGCTGGGAGTGATTATTTCCGCAGCTTTTGTGGCGAGTATTTTCGTGGGTGCAGACGCTATGAGCCGCTCTGCAGGAGTGCCGAGTTATATTGCGGACGTGATGGTCTCGGTTTCCTTGCTGTGTATGCTGGTGTCGGTTTTGCTGGTACGTTTCAGGATTCGCTGGAGTTGAAATTGAATACTGAGTTAACAATAATACAGTTTATTGAAGACGTTGAAACGATTTTATATTCATTGAAATCATAATGGAAACAAGTTTTGCCTGGTTGGAGATATTTCTCAATGCGAGTTTTTGGGTTGCCGCCGTGAGGATTGCAACACCTTTGATTTTTGGTACGCTGGGAGAAGTAATCTGTGAACGTGCCGGGGTCCTCAACCTGGGGATTGAAGGAATAATGACATTCGGTGCAATGGCCGGCTGGATGGCTGTTTATCAGGGTGCAGGACTTTGGACCGGACTGCTTTTCGCCGCAGCCTGCGGAGGGACTTTTGGTTTACTGCACGCTATGCTGACCGTGCCTTTGGGTCTTTCTCAACATGTAACCGGTATTGGCATCACACTGCTGGCCACGAGTCTTTCCTCCTATGTTTACCGGCTGATTCTACCGGAAGTCAATTCTCCACCGCGAATTCAGGCTTTTGAACCTTTGGAAATTCCCGGCTTGTCTTCAATACCGCTCATCGGTGAGGCTCTTTTCAAGCAAACCCCATTAACGTATTTTGCGTTTATTTCAGTGATAGTTGTCGCTTATGTGCTTTACCGCACTCCAGTTGGTCTGGCGGTGCAGATGGTAGGTGAAAATCCTGCTGCGGCAGAAGCACAGGGTTTGAACGTCACTCTTATTCGAACAGGCGCAGTTGTCTGTGGAAGTGCTTTTATGGCGGTTGGTGGTGCATTCTTAACGATGTCCGCCTTTAACGCTTTCTTTTTCAACATGATCAACGGGCGCGGTTGGATTTGCATTGCACTGGTCGTTTTTGCCTCGTGGCGTCCCGGGAAAGCTCTTTTGGGCGCATTGTTGTTTGCTGCGTTTGATGCCTACCAGATGCGTTTGCAACAGTTGCTAGGAGCAGAAATACCTTACCAAATATTTCTGATGATGCCTTATGTGCTCAGTATTTTAGCGTTGATAGTTATGTCGAGACGTGTCGGTTATCCTCAGGCACTGATGATCCCTTACCGCAAAGGTGAACGTTGAACTCAGGCAAGCAAAATTTAGCAGATTCCAAAAACATCTTGTATCTATGCGTTAAATTTTGTAATTTTATAAGCTGAATCTAACGTCATCTATTCTTAAGAGAAACTTTTTCACGGGTGAGTGTTGGAACGGAATCCCTCATTTGTTTTTCCAAAATATATCTACCCACATGGCAAAAAATATTACACCCCGCAAAGAAAACTACTCTCAGTGGTATCTTGATGTAATTGCTGCGGGGCAGCTTGCAGACTATGCTCCAGTCAAAGGCTGCATGGTAATCCGACCTACCGGATTTGCCATCTGGGAAGAGATGCAGGCCCGTTTGGATCGCATGTTCAAAGAGACTGGTCATGTCAATGCCTCATTTCCTCTATTGATCCCCAAGCATTTTATGGAACGCGAAGCAGAGCACGTTGAAGGCTTCAGTCCGGAATGTGCTGTGGTTACGCATGGAGGCGGTAAAGAACTGGAGGAACCGCTGATGATACGTCCAACTTCTGAGACTGTTGTTGGTCACATGTATTCCCAGTGGATTCAAAGTTATCGTGACCTTCCGGTGCTGATTAATCAATGGTGCAATGTGTTGCGTTGGGAAATGCGCACACGCCTGTTTTTACGCACCACTGAGTTTCTTTGGCAGGAAGGGCACACGGCTCATGAAACAGCGGACGAAGCGCAGGAAGAAACATTACGCATGCTGGAGATTTACCGTAAATTTCAGGAAGATTATTTGGCAATTCCAGTGCATACTGGACTAAAATCAGCAGCAGAAAAATTCCCCGGGGCACTGGCGACATATTCCATTGAAGCCATGATGCAGGACGGAAAAGCCCTTCAGTCAGGAACCTCACATAATTTAGGTCAAAATTTCGCAAAAGCATTTGAGATTGATTACCTTGACCGCGACAACAACAAGCAATTAGTCTGGACAACCAGTTGGGGTGTTTCAACACGTATGATTGGTGGTTTGATCATGACACACAGTGATGATGACGGTTTGATCATTCCTCCTAAAATAGCACCTATTCAAGTTGTCATTGTGCCTATTTTTAACAATGAGCAGGAGCGTAAAGAAACCTTTGAGTTTGCGAATTCGATTGCGGATCAACTACATGAAAAAATTGATCAATTGAAAATAAAAATTGATACTCGTGAAAATTTACGACCTGCTGATAAATTCTTTCATTGGATTCAACAGGGAGTTCCTGTGAGGATTGAGGTTGGCCCAAGGGATGTTAAAAAACAATCCGCAATGGTTGCGAGGCGTGATATACGTGAGAAAAATGCAGTCGCACTTGAAAACATAACTCTACATGTCGTAGATTTGTTGGATATGATTCAAGAGAACTTGTTCCAACGTGCTCTAGACTACAGGAAAGCTAATACTAGGACAGCAAAAAATTATGAAGAATTTAAAGAAATTATTACGAATGAGGGTGGATTTGTGTTTGCGCACTGGGATGGTTCAAAAGAAGTTGAAGCACAAATAAAACAGGAAACAAAGGCTACTATTCGTTGTATACCACTTGAAAAGTCTGAGTCAGGCAAATGTATGGTAAGCGGTGCGCCTTCTGCACAAGAGGTGCTGTTCGCAATTGCCTACTGAAAAATATGCAGAATACTGAAGATAACTCTTTTATTAATCAATATTTGTGAACAACCACATTATTGTCTCAAACGTCAGTGACGCTTCTTTTGCTCTAGGAGTAGGTTATGCGCACTCTCAGAAGATTGACATTTCTGATATAATTGCGTTAAAAACATTTATCAATAATGAGTTTTGTCCAAGATTTCTTCAGGATCATGTTACTGAAGAAACTCTGGGACACGGATTAAAGGGCAAATCAGTTTATATTGTCTCCACTCACTCTGCGAACCATTCACGTGATGAGCTGGCAATGCGGAATTACCTGATTGCTTCTGCTGCAAAGGAGAACGGAGCCGAATTTGTTGCATTGGTTGAACCGGATTTGTTCTATTCAGCGCAGGACCGAGGACCAAGAACTGTGGATCATCCTCAGGTTACTGATTTTGCGTCACGTGAAAAATTTGTGGGACAACCTTGTTCCGCGGAAATGTATGCGCAGCTCTTGAAAACTTCCGGAGTTGACTCTGTAATGACGGTTCACAACCACAAACCGGATGTGATGCGTAAAATATATGAAAAGGTAAATCCGCAAGAAAACTCGCGAGGAATTCCATCTTTTCTGAATTTGGATATTGCTCCACTAATTGCCAATTATATTTTACGTTCCGGACTTGTCCGGCTGTGGAATTATGGAGAACATGTAGGATTTGTTGCACCGGACGATGGTGCAGCAGAATTTGTAAACCGAGTCAGAGAACTCAGCGGACTTCATAATTCAGTTATTGTGACATTCAGGAAAACACGTCACGGACAAAGGGACGTTACTATGGATTTAAGTGACGATGTTGAATTGTTGAAAGGCCGTGACATATTCATTCTTGATGATATGGTGCGTACGGGTGGAACAATTGCTGCGAATATCAGTGCAATCTATGAATCAAATCGCAGCCGTCCGGCAAATATATTTTTCTACAGCACACACGCTACTATCTCTTCGGAAGCCCGCGAAAATTTAAATTCTCCTTACCTGAATCAATTTATCACGAGCAACACGATTCCAAGTGTTCTTAACAGAGATGATCAGGGGCGGCTGCGGAAAAAAATTGTTGTACTGAAAATTGAAAAATGGATTGCTAACGCAATAAGACATTGTCTGGAAGAAGCACAACTTCCTGATGAAATTTATGGTATAAATTCTGTTACTCAGTCCGATGAATTTTACGAAGTTGATCTCTCTACAAAAAATCCTCTGCATAATAAGTCCCGCGTTCAACAGTACGAATTAACAATCTGATTATGTCTCAAGACGAAAATACTCTCATCCTTGGAATTGGTGGAGTTGGTATGCACCTGGCTCAGCGTTTGGTGCATGAAGGTTACCCCGTGACCGTTATTGAATCTGACCCGGATTTGCTAGGAAAAGCAGCTGAGGAATTGGATGCCCGCTTGATTTGCGGGAATGCGATGCAGCTTTCAAGCTGGAGAGAAGCTCATGCTGAGAATATGGAACTGATGATTGCTACCACCAACGATGATTCCACCAACATGCTGGCTTCGTTGATCGCAGACAGATTCGGCATTGAACGTAAAATTGTACGGGCCCGCTCTATTGATTTAGTGGACGGAAGTATTTTATCGCAGGATGACCTGAAAATTGATTTGATAGTCCATCCTGAAGAACTGGTGGCACAGGAAATTTTTCGACTTGTGCAGCGTGCGTCTTGCAACGACCTTACTCCAGTTGGTGATGGAAATATGCGTGTGCTTGCCATGCGTATCAATGAGGATTCTCCCCTGCTTTTCAAAACACCGAAAGAACTTTCCGCTACACATGCTGAATATAATTTCAGGGTTGTGGCGATTGCACGTGGAATATCTACTATTATTCCACAGGCAGATGAACAGATAAGGCCTTTCGATCAGGTTTTTATCATGGCTCGCACAGAAGATATGATGCCTCTGATGGACATGATGAAAATAGAGCATAAAAATATTGAATATATGATGATTCTTGGCGGAGGTTTAGTAGGAAGAAGAGTAGCGCAACTTTTGGAGAAAGAAGTAGAGATAAAACTCATTGAAAATAATCCGGAACGTGCCGAAGAACTTGCGTCAGAATTAAAAAATACTGAGGTAATTCATGGTGATGGGACAGATGCTAATTTGCTTGTAATGTCCGGACTGGATTCTACAGAATCTTTTATTGCGACAACCGGAGATAATGAAACAAACATCATCAGTTGTCTCCTGGCCAAACATTTAATGAATAGAAATAATCGTGATCAGCGTGGCGGACAAGGAAAGACGATTGCGTTGGTCAACAAGGAAGATTATTTGGTTTTAGCATCCACAATTGGTTTGGACATTGCCCTTAACGCAAAAATATCCGCAGCCAATGAAATACTCAAGTTCGTACGAAGAAATGAACTGTTATCAGTGGCGCATCTGCACGGTGTAGACGCCGAAGTTGTTGAACTGATTGCTTCACCGAAATCAGATATTATACGTAAACCGATAAAAAAATTAGCGAACTACTTTCGTCAGCATAACATTTTGATTGGCGGGGTAGAGCAAGATGGAGTTTGGAAAGTCGCAGTAGGTACCACTGAAATAAAACCGCACAATCGTGTGGTTGCTGTTTGTTCCTCACAAAACCTGAATAAAGTACGACAGTTATTTAATTGAAATAATTAGCTATATTCCTCCACAAATTCTTTTTATATTTATTTAAAATAAAACCTACCATTCTTAAATGAATGGGTATATACTGTTTCAATGAAATTTCTGTTGAGTGGTGTAACCGGGATATTATTAATTTCAGCTGTTGGTTGCAGCCAGGAGCGAAGATATGTTTACCCTCAGGGGCAACGTCTGGAACTTCAAAGGATATGTCGTGCTGTAACTGCCGGAAATACAAACAGGTTTATGGTATTATCGGGAAAAATTTACCCCCTGAACAATGATGGTCCCACTGCTCCACTGGAAGAAATCAGTACCACTCTGGAAGATGCAGGCTATTTTTGCGGGTCTTATCGCTTAAAAAACTCGCCCTGTTCACCAGGTAAAAACAGGAGACTTGATCAGTCAGCTTGCGCCTTTTCAAGTTAAGTAATTGAATTAATGTAATTAAGATTAGATGATAAAAATCATCATTCTTTATCATGACCTTCTATTATTTTAAGTTACCTCACTTTTGTAAAAAATATTTTCTACCATTTGAAACACTAAATTAACATGGACAGCAAATTGCACCCGACCAAGAGTCCGTTTTATTTATTAACAAAAACTGCAATTAGAACAGAAATTTATTGGACGAGGAGCATGGATGCCATCGAACACTAAAAAAAATAATTTAATCGTAGGCCTTGATATTGGTACTACAAAAATATGTGCAATTGCGGTTGAAGGCGATAACGTAGATGAATTGAATGTGGTTGGTGTCGGCACGGCGAAATCAGATGGATTACGTAAAGGTGTTGTTGTTAACATTGAAAAGACAGTCAAAGCCATTAAAAAGGCAGTTGAAGAATGTGAGCTAATGTGCGGAGCGCAGATTCGTTCAGTTTATGCAGGAATTGCTGGACATCACATTAGAGGACAGAACAGTCGTGGAATGGTCACGGTTTATCATAATCGGATAGTCACTGAAGAAGACATTCGGCGTGTAATTGATGCAGCTCAGGTTCTGATTCCAAATGACAGGGAGGTTTTGCATATTCTTCCCCAGGAATTCATAGTTGATGATCAAGATGGCGTGCAAAACCCTCTCGGCATGGCGGCAGCACGGTTAGAGGTGAATGTTCATATTGTAACCGGTTCAGTAACTTCAGCACAAAATATTATTAAATGCTGTAACCAGTCAGGATTAGATGTTGAGGACATAGTTTTGGAACCTTTGGCTTCAAGCCAGGCCGTCCTCAGTCCGGATGAACAGGAGGTTGGTGTAGTACTGGTGGATATAGGCGGAGGCACAACGGATGTTACTATTTATTCTGAAGGCAGTATTGTCCATACGTCAGTATTAGCCTTGGGTGGTAATCATTTGACACACGATATTGCGATTGGACTGGGTGCTCCTTTGCGTGAAGCTGAGGATATAAAACACAAGTACGGTGTAGCGATGGCCAGCATGGTCGGAGAAGAAGAAATGATTGACGTACCGAGTGTCGGTGGTAGAAATAACCGTACAATGCAGAAGCGAGTACTGGCCAGCATTATCGAGGACCGTTTCAGGGAAATATTTGAATTGATCGCGCATGAAATTGAGAAGACACATTTTCATACACTGATGGCTTCAGGAGTAGTAATAACAGGTGGAACCTGCATTATGTCAGGAGCAGACCGGCTTGCTTCCCAAGTCTTGAATTTGCCTGTTCGAGTGGGTTATCCGGAAAACATCTCAGGTTTACGTGAAATGATTTATTCTCCCAAGTATGCAACAAGTGTAGGACTTGTACGTTACGGAATCACCAGTAATCAGGGAAAATTGAATTTTGTCGGTGACGACACAAATTTATTTCATAAAGTATCCAGAAGAATGAAAGATTGGATGCAAGATTTTTTTTAGTATTTAAATTTAAGATCAATACCAAACCCGATTTATTAGTAACAAAAAATGGAGAAAAATATGCTGAATTTTTCTGATATCCAACCTGTTCGTGATGATACTCCGAATATCAAAGTTGTAGGAGTTGGTGGAGGTGGAGGAAATGCCGTAAATCGGATGATCCAGTCAGGTGTACAAGGTGTTGATTTCATCGTGGCAAATACAGATTTGCAGGATTTACGTAAGTCTCTTGCACCGCAGAAATTACAAATAGGAAGTCAGTGTTCGCGTGGACTCGGAGCAGGCGCCAAGCCGGAAATGGGCAGAAACGCTGCATTAGAAAGTATTGATCAAATTAAGGACTCCCTGCAGGGTGCGGACATGGTTTTTCTGGCTGCGGGAATGGGGGGTGGAACAGGTACCGGAGGTACACCAATTGTGGCTCGGATTGCACAGGAGATTAAAGCACTCACCGTTGGTGTTGTAACTCTGCCTTTTAATTTCGAAGCAAAAAAACGACGCAAGGCTGCAGATTTAGGGGTGCGAGAATTGAGAGATCATGTTGATACTTTGATTGTAGTTCCAAACGAAAACTTGTTCAGTATCATCAACAGGCGCACACCGATGACAGAGGCCTTTGGTTATGCGGATGATGTGTTGCGTCAGGGTGTACAGGGAATCTCAGACCTGATTACTAGAGATGGTTTGGTCAATTTGGACTTTGCGGACGTCCGGACTGTAATGGCCAATAAAGGAAAGGCAGTTATGGGTACAGGAATGGCCTCAGGAGAAAACAGGGCAAGACATGCTGCAGAACAGGCTTTACACAGTCCTTTGTTAAACGACAATAGAATTGATGGTGCAAGAGGTATTTTAATAAATGTCGTTGGTGGAATGTCTATGGGCATGCAGGAGGTTGACGAAGCATCAACCTTCATTAAGGAACACGGACACAAAGATGCTGAAATAATCTGGGGTGCAGCTATCAATCCGGATTTTGAAGACCAAATGATGATCACCGTAATTGCAACCGGTTTTGAGGAACAAGACGAAGATACTGTAAAAGTTACTGTGCCGGCCTTACCCGCAACGCCTTTTGATATGCTTGCAGATTCGAAGGAGAACAGAACATCGTTTTATGAGGCAGAAAATGATGAAAATAATTCTGAAAATGAACTTGATATTACAGCGAGTAATTCCTTGGGGAGCTTCAACAGGGTAGTTCAAAATATGGATTCTGCTCCGCTTGCGGAAGAAACTGAAGCTCTTAACGGATCAGAGACTGAAAGTGAATTAGCGGTGTTTACGGAAAATAATGAGGCTATTGAGGAAGATGCTGTTGCTGTTGATCAGGAAGAAATTACGGAATATGAAACTCCAGTGTTTTCTTCCGAAATTGAACTTCAGGACATTAATACAAATGACGAATTGGCTTCTGAGGATGAATCATTAAAGCTCAACATGGACAGTGAGGAAGTAGAAAATCACACTACAGATACCTTAACAAATGGATCTCCTTTAGAAGAAAACACTGTTTTTTCTACTTTAAGTAAAGCTGAAGAAGTAACTGGAGCATTTGAAGATTTGCCTATTGACATTCCTTCATCAGACTTGATAGATGCTGAAACTTATTCAATACACAGTCAGTCAGATCAGTCTAGCAGGTTGAATGTTGAAGAAAAAACTGCTGCAAATCCCCTTTCTTATGCAGATATTCTTTCTGAAAAATCTGCTGATGTTGAAACAAGCACAGTTGAAACCAGCCCGTTGATTCCAGATTGGGCGAAACAAACTGAAAATCCTGCATTTTATCATAATTTAGATATTCCTACTTTTCTAAGAAGACGCGGGTCAAATAGACCTCGACAATAAAAAAACTTGTGGTTCTATATCGTTCTCATTATTCTTACACTTCGAGGTCGACAAGCGGAGTGGTTTGTGGATAACAGCTGAGAATATGAAATAACACAAGTACCATCCAGTAAAATTAAGTCCGTCATATTCAGACATCACTCCCAAGTATTACAACGTTTAAAGTAGCTGTTTCTTCTAATTTAGATTCGCTGCTTTAAAGAATTAAACAATTATAGTTTGTTTTTTTATGAAATCAACACGCACCTTGTATTATTCCACTTTAGGCCTTTTAGGCGGCCTCTGCGGTTGGACTTTAATGCAAAGCGGGTTTCATGTATTTGATGCTCTTTCCCTCTCTGGAATTACAGGACTGAACATTGTCTGGCTCAATAAATTTATCTATGAAGGGGCTTTGATAGGCCTGGGCTTAGGCATGGTTTTACAGGCGAGAGTTTCTCTATGGTACCATCAAGATTTGGTACACATTATGTCCAAGATGTTTTTTGGAGCTGTTGTGGGTTCAGCCACAGGGCTATTTTGCTTTGGGTTAGGCCATTTTATGCAGATATGGCATATATCACCCATATTAAGCCGTTTGACAAGTTGGACGCTTTTAGGATTATTTATTGTAGGAACCACTGAGTATTTTCGCTCCCATTCAGGAATATTATGGCCACGGATCATTAGTGGAGGAATAGGAGGATTTATTGGCGGTGGAATTTTTGAATTATTAATGCTGTATCAGATGAGCGGTCCGGAACATCTCTATGGGTTAGTTCTAGCCGGTTTCAGCATCTCTTTATTTATTGGACTGTATGAAAATAGCGTTACTTCTTTTGCTTTAAGAGTCTTAACAGGCAAACAAGAAGGACAAATATTTTTACTTGATCAAAATAGTTTCACCTTAGGTTATAGTTCACAAAATGACTTCATTCTAAATGGTTATGCAGAAGTGTGTAACTTACATGCTCATATTTACAAAAAAGACAATCAGCTCTTTATTGAAAATACAGACGCAGATAGTGAAGTTTTAGTGAATTATCGTAAGGTTGATCAACAAGCCATGAAAAAAGGGGATGTCATCAAAATAGGTACAGCGCAATTGCAGTACTATGAAATCTGATGTTCTCTCAAATATTTCGAAATCTCCGTGCCTGCGCGTCTAGCGTTGGTCTGATTTTTATTAGTGTCTTTTATTCAACATTGTTGCCTGCTGAAGAAGATGCAGTTACGAATAGTGTGTTGAATGAGGCCGACACGTCTCTTTCGTTTACGGACTATTTGTTCCCGGAAACGTACTTCCTTAAGATTGATAACAATCCTCTCCTGACTTTTGCTGAGTCTCTGCTATTATTTGCTGTAGTTCTTTTAGTTGTCTATACTCTTTGGTATCTCCAAAAGCCTAAAGTGAGCACACTTCCTGGTGCAGGTTTTAAACTGCTCAATCTAAATGAGCAGTCTTCTTTCATTCCGCTTAAAGCTGAAGTTCAAACACTTGAATTTCTAACAAAGATTCAAACAAGTAAAAAATATCGTTTGTCAGCAAATTTAAATAGAGTGACCTTAACTCCGCATCAGAACACTTTTTTGGTGGAAGACAAGAACTACAAAAATGCACTGCTGATAAATCGGAGACGTTCCCATCGTACAATTTTGTGTGATAATGACGTTTTGGATGTAGGTGAAATGATTTTACTTTACTGTAACAATGATGTGCCTGCCGGTAAAATTCAACGCACTACGCGGATGGATTATCAACTACCTGTCTCACAAGTTAAACCTAAAGGACCAGTCCAAAAAGGAACGCCAATTTTAACTCCCGCCGGAAGTCAGCAGGAGATTCTTTTAGTACGAAATATGAATACTTTAGGATCATCTAATTTCAATGATGTTATTATAACCAGTGATGAAGTTGCCCTGAGACACGCAAAAATATATAAGGTAGGACAATCATGGAAAATTATAAACCTGCTTAATCATGAAACGACTACCGTGAACGGACGCAGGATTGATCAGCGTTTTTTGAAGGATGGAGATGAAATCGCTGTTGGAGATACATTATTCAAGTTCAGCACCAGCAAAGTCCAGACGAAGCAGGAACGCAGACCTAGAAATGAAACTACTAAAAAACAAACTGCTAAAAAATCTGTCAAAATTTAATATACGCTCAGGACGT
>JAPKDT010000017.1 GCA_028822475.1 SAR324 cluster bacterium | reverse complement strand
ATCTGATCCACCGAGCTGTTTGGAAACAAGCTGTCTATATAGCCCTCTCTTCTGCAACAACTCTTGATGTGAACCGGTTTCCACGATACAGCCCTTATTGAGGACAATTATTTGGTCAGCGTTACGGATGGTAGAGAGCCGATGTGCAATGATAATAGTTGTTCGGTTCGTCTTAAGCAGATCAAGGGCTTTGTGGACAGTGTTTTCGCTGAGAGCGTCTAGGTGAGAAGTAGCTTCGTCTAAAATTAAAAACGGAGCATCCTTAAGGAATGCTCTGGCAATAGCAACACGCTGTCTCTGACCTCCTGAAAGGCTGGAACCACGTTCACCAACCATAGTCTCCAGACCATCCGGGAGGCTTTCGATAACTTCAGACAGTGCAGACAGTTTCACTGCCTCACTTAATTCCAGCTCAGTAGCATCCGGTTTAGCAACGAGGATGTTTTCCCGCAGTGAATTATTGAAGAGATATGTGTCCTGAGCAACCAATGCGATCCTGGACCGCAAATCCTCCAATTTAAAATCTCTGAGTTCAATTCCATTCAATAAGATAGAACCCTTCTCAGGGTCCCAGAAACGCATAAGCAGTTGCGCGAGACTTGTTTTACCAGCCCCGGATGGACCAACTAACGCCAACGTCTTGCCTACCGGTATATCAAAATTGAGGTTTTGTAAGACACTCATTGATCTTCCCGTATATGAAAAACTTACATTACGGAAAGAAAAACCTGCTGAAAAATCGCTGAGGGCTTCACCATCTCCATCTGTAATTATGACCGGTTCGTTTTCTAAAGCGTAAACCCTTCTCGTGGCACCCAGTGTGTCAGCTAATTGCCGACCTATCTGCGCTATTTCTGATACCGGTAAAAATGCTGACATAGCAAGTATAGTAAGAAGAGGAAGAATCCCTGCATCGAAAGAACCATACGTAGTGAGGAGTGCTCCTGTGCAGACAACAGCAAGGCCACCCCAGCCGGTTAGAACTTCAAGAATAGTCCTTTGCAGTGTCAACTCTCTGAAGAACGGCAATCTTATTCCGATATGTCTATTTGTAAGGCTGTCAAAGGCTTTACCTCGCTGCCCTTCTTGCTGAAATGCAACTATTTCTGCAAGGCCCTGGATTGTATCAATTGCGTGGGCAGAAAGCTCTCCGGAAGCTTCCCTGGATTTTGAACCTAGTTGATCTACTTTTGCACGCATTAAAAACGGGCTGAGACATACAGCAAAGAGAAATGGCAATAGTGCCAAAGCCATCCAGAAATTTACTGTTGTAAGGAACGTGACTACTGCAACTGGAATAAGGATTGAAACAAAAACCGGAGCAACTGTATGTGCAAAGAAGTATTCTACCAGTTCAACATCCTGGGTAGCGATTCCCATCAAATCTCCAGTTCGGCGTCGAACGAGATATGCAGGAGCCAACTGATCGAGTTTTCTAAAAACATTGATCCGCATATCCGCCAGTAACCTGAAGGCCATGTCGTGGGCCACCCAGGATTCAAGCCAGTGAAGTATCCCTGAAAGCGGTGCCACGACCATAAGTCCTGTGAGTAGGAAAGTAAAATCTGTACCGTTTTTCAGAGCAAGTACAATCAGCGCGCTGAAGACCCCTACACCGATAAAAGCCAACACACGCAATACTCCGAAACAGAAGGTAAGCACTAGCCTTCCTTTCCATGGCATTATGTGGCGCATCAACTCAACAATTAGTTGCTTCCAATTGAGTCCCTCCGCTTTAATAATGCCCTCTGTTGGTAAGTTCAGCAACGATTCTTCAATCTGCTCCTCAGGTTCAGCATTAACAAGCGTTGGCTCTACCTCACCACTGACTAATTCCTTTGATTCTGCTTCGCGAACCTGCTCATTCATCAGGGCTGAATACATACCAGCTTTCTTCATCAGGGTAGCGTGAGGACCAGATTCAACAATCTTTCCGTGATCGATTACCAGTATACGGTCACATTTTATTACACTTGAAAGTCGATGGGCTAAAACTATGGTGGTACGGTCTTTCATCAAACGATCAAGTGCCTGCTGGATGACGTATTCGTTTTCCGCGTCAACTGCTGAAAGTGCCTCATCCAAAATCAAAATAGGAGTATCCCGCAAAAGTGCTCTTGCAATTGCTACTCGCTGACGTTGACCACCAGAAAGTTTGATACCTTTTTCACCAATTATCGTTTGATATCCTTCCGGAAGGGTTTTTACAAACTCATGGATGTTCGCATTTTTTGCTGCATGGGTAATCTCAATTTTACTAGCTTCCGGACGACCCATGCGGATATTCTCCTCTATTGTCCCATGAAAGAGAAATGTGTCTTGATTAACAACCGAGATCTCACTTCGTAGCTGGTCAAAAGAGATGTTTCTTAAATCTTTTCCTCCAATGCTGATTGATCCCTGCACAGGGTCATGGAAACGTAGCAGAAGCTTGACAATCGAAGACTTCCCGCAACCACTTGAACCAACAATCCCCACTCGTTCACCCTTGCTGATTTTGAAATTCAAGCAATCATGCACAATCTGTGTGTGTTCTGGGTAACTGAAGCTAACTGATTCGAAATGAATAGTAGGTTCCAGTCGGGCTGTTTCATTTTCCGAATGTTCATCCAAAACAACCGGTTCAGCATCAAGAATTTTGTAAACTCCTTGAGCCGCAGAAAGACCCACCATACCCTGATGTAGAACTGTACGCAAGTCACGCATAGGCCTGAAAATTTCAACTCCCATCATCAGAATTATCAGCAATGTGGTGAGTTCCATCTCACCGTCAATCACACGGTATGAGCCATACCCCAAGCCTGCTGCTGCCCCGACTGCGATGGATATATCTGTAATCCCTCTTGATAGGGAATTTGTGGCAAGAACCCACATGGTGCTCCGGAACAGTTCGAAAGCTCTTTCCTTTAGCAATTCAATACGGGATCCGCTTTGACCAAAGGATTTGAGTGTCGCAAGTCCCTGGATTCCGTCTAAAAAATCTGAGGCAAATGCGGCATAGGCTTGTTGCCTTTCTATTGATCTTTTAGTGTCAAATTTGTGCCATGCCGATGGAGCTACAAGTGATACAAGTGCGGCTACCAGAAGTATAATGGCAACCGGTAAGTCAAGAAAGGCTACAAAAGCAAATATCATCAGGGGGGTCAGTGCTGAGATCAACAATTGTGGAAGGTATTCTCCAAAATAAGTCTCCAGCTGTTCTACTCCGTCCACTAGTGTCAATACGAGTTCTCCAGATCTTTGACGACCTGAATATCCTGGTCCCAGATTAACT
This sequence comes from SAR324 cluster bacterium, assembly GCA_028822475.1. GTDB lineage: Bacteria > SAR324 > SAR324 > SAR324 > NAC60-12 > Arctic96AD-7. The sequence goes on along the minus strand of JAPKDT010000017.1, from coordinate 12,013 downwards.
ATCTTGTCGTATAGACGACGGCGCAATTGCTTTTGAACAATTGCCGATGTTTCATGCGCTGTCATTGTACGCCAATGCTCAAAAAATCCTCGCAACAGCATCACTAAAGCAGCAAGAACGATTGGCATAATCAATTCTTCAACAGTCTGACCGAGTAGAATCAGGCCGATCAACCAACCGAGCAAAGCAAGACGAACCACTCCCAGTGCTGTTGCTATCAGACCGATCAGTACTGAGAAGGCAATGCGTCCTCTAACACCCAGGGTGAATGACCAAAGTCGTGTATCAAATTGCATGAATTAATAGGGAAATAATTATTGAATTGATTTGCTTCAAGGAATTCAGGCAGGTAGTTTTAAACCAAGTTGTTACAAACAACAGTAGGTCTGAAAAAAAGAGATTATCAAAACAAATTAAATACTAAGTTATTGTCAGAGAATAATTCCATGAATTATGATCGCAATCGAGATGTACATGGATGCTTCAATCGCGCCTACTCCAACATTACGTTCCAATTGAATTTCCTTATTCAAGTCAAATGGTGTAACCCAGTCCAGTGAGCGGCGGCCAAGACTCATACAGATCAAGCCTATCAGCAAATATAATGCTGTTGTAATCAACTCCGCACCAAGCAATGAAAACCGGCCAGGATCCTCTGGGTTGATGAAACTGAACATTTCATAGTTAACAACTCCGGATACTGAAGCGTGGACAATAATTGACATGGCGATGAAGAATCCGGCTTCAGTTATTCCTGTAGCAAGGTTCTTCTCCTCAGAAGTCTCTTTGCTTAAGTCATAGGGTGTTATCCAATCCAGAACTTTCCTGCCGATGAACAAACAAACGATGCTGACCAGAAAATAAATCAGAATTTCTAATGAAACGTTGATGAAATGATTGATGACCATGACCTGCTCCGTTTAATAGCTAAGAAAGTTTAAAATAGTGATTAACTGTCGAACTCATTTCAAATCAGTACTACAGATCCGAGACTTTCAGACTACTCTACTGAGGTCTCTAATTTGGTTACAGTACGATAATGTTCAAGCTAGATTTAATAATGAATTGTACACGACTAAACTCTATCCGCAAGTTACAGTTTTAAAAACATGATGTAACTTAGTCTTGATGTGCTTTAAATAATCAACGAATCACGATAAGTATTTCGGAATTTTGTAGGATCATTTTTAATTCTATAATAAACAATTGTTCATTTCAGACAAATGAACTTTATTTAAATATATTGATTTCTTGTCTAATATACAGGCTGTTGACGAGCCTACGTTTTTCCTAAAATCTTTAAATTTGGCAAATTTAATTCAAAGATTTTTTAAACTGTTTCTGGCTCAACAAAAAACTATTCTCTTTTCTAATAGTGGTTTATACTTTTTCACAGTAAATAATAAATGTTAACTTAAATTGGATTTTTACTTATAAAATTTTGGTAAATGTTTATTTGTGAGACTTGGAGTCTCACTGATTGAAAATGTTTTCCAGAATGGCAATGAATACAAGATTTATTTATATTTCTGTATGACTTTAATTCTACAGCAGAATTTGCTGTAGAATGATCTATGTGCGGAATTATTTTGTGAAACATGATTTTGTAAAAAATACACTAGACTTATCCTGCGGAAAGTAGCACTTTTAATGGTGGTAACTTGAAAACTGCATGCATAATTAAAATCAGACAAGGAGTATAGCTTATGAAAATGACGACAGAAGAAGCTTTCATCAAGGTCCTTCAAAAACACGGTATCGAACACGCTTTCGGCATTATTGGTTCTGCTTTTATGCCTATTTCGGACAACTTTCCTAAAGCAGGAATTACGTTTTGGGACGTGGCCCATGAATGTAACGGTGGATACATGGCAGACGGTTTTACACGTACAACCGGCAAAATGTCAATGATTATCGGACAGAATGGTCCGGGCATCACAAATTTCGTAACCTGTGTCAAAACAGCATACTGGAACCATACACCAATGCTGCTTATTACACCGCAGGCTGCCAACAAGTCAATAGGTCAAGGCGGTTTCCAGGAAGTTGAGCAAATGGCCGCTTTTAAAGATATGGTCGCATATCAGGAGGAAGTTCGTGATCCAACGCGTATTGCGGAAGTGCTGAATCGCGTAATTACAAAGGCAAAGCGCATGTCCGGACCGGCTCAAATAAATATTCCACGTGACATCTGGACACAGGTAGTTGACATAGATTTACCTGAAGTAGTTGAGTTTGAACTTCCTGCGGGAGGGACTGAAGCAATATCTGAAGCAGCAAAACTCATGTCTGAAGCAAAATTTCCGGTGATACTTAACGGAGCAGGAGTTATTCTCGGCGGAGCTATACCGGCATCACAAGCACTTGCTGAACGTTTGGACGCACCTGTCTGCTGTAACTATCAGCACAATGACGCATTCCCCGGCTCGCACCCTTTGTTTGCAGGACCATTGGGTTACAATGGTTCAAAAGCTGGTATGGAGTTAATCAAACAGGCAGATGTAGTTTTAGCTCTGGGCACTCGTTTGAATCCATTTTCAACCCTTCCGGGCTATAATCTGGATTACTGGCCGAAGGAAGCAAAGCTGATTCAGGTAGATATTAATCCAGACAGGATTGGACTGACTAAGCCTGTTTCAGTCGGAATCGTCGGTGATGCAAAACAGGTAGCGGAGCAAATTCTAACTCGACTCACTGACTCTGCCGGTGACGCAGATCGTGAGGAGCGCAGTAAACAGATTGCTGACAAAAAAGCTGTTTGGGCAAAGACACTAGCCTCCATGGATTTCGAAGAGGACGATCCAGGTACAACCTGGAATGAGCGTGTACGTAAACGCCAGCCGGATCACATGTCACCGCGAATGGCCTGGCGCTCAATTATGAAAGCTTTGCCGAAAGATGCGATTATTTCTTCTGATATCGGTAATAACTGTGCGATCGGGAACGCATATCCGACTTTTGAAAGTGGAAGAAAATTTTTGGCCCCAGGACTTTTTGGACCATGCGGTTACGGTTTCCCTTCAATCATTGGCGCAAAAATCGGTAATCCTGAAACTCCTGTAGTTGGTTTTGCGGGTGATGGAGCATTCGGAATTTCAATGAACGAAATGACGGCTATCGGCCGTAGCGAATGGCCTGGAATTACGATGATTATTTTCAGGAATTACCAGTGGGGTGCAGAGAAAAGGAACTCAACACTATGGTATGATGATAATTTTATCGGTACCGAACTCGATCTTCAAGTTTCATACGCGGATATAGCGAAAGCGTGCGGTGTAAACGGTGTTCAGGTCCGGACCATGGAGCTACTTACAAGTGAGTTGGAAAATGCGGTAAAAACTCAGATGGAGCAGGGGAAAACTACTTTTATAGAGGTAATCCTGAATCAAGAGTTAGGGGATCCTTTCCGTAGAGATGCGATGACGACACCTGTGGCTGTCGCGGGTATTAATAAAGATGACATGTGTTCGCAGTAAGTCTTTTTTGTTTGCCAGAAATGTATCAAACAATTTTCTATATTGAAGGGATGACAGCCTAAACAACATGTTTAAGACTGTATAGCTCTTTTTTCCAGTCAATAATTAATTGATTATAAAGGAGAATAAATGGAAGCACAAAAAATGAATGCACCAGATGCGTTGTGGCGCCCAATGACCCAGCATAAGACACTGTTGACCAATCGCCCGAAACATATTGTCAGGGCTGAAGGTTGTTTCATGATTAATGAGGACGGTGATCGGATACTCGACGCAACAGCAGGTTTATGGTGTGTGAATGTCGGTCATGGTCGAAAAGAGCTGGCTGAAGTAGCAAAGGCTCAAATGGAAAAACTGGCTTACGTAATTCCTGCAATGACTAGTGATCCCGCCGTAGAACTTTCCGCGAAAATACTAGAGATGTTATCTATGGAAAAAGGTCACGTTTATTTCACCAGCAGTGGTTCTGAGGCCAATGAAACAGCATTTAAAATTGTACGTCAATACCATTTACAGTCAGGAAATCCACGAAAGTCAAAAATTATATCACGCCATCGTGCTTATCACGGAAACACTTTAGCTACAATGACTGCTACTGGACAGGCTGAACGTAAGATTGGCTATGAACCGTTGGCTCCAGGATTCCTGCACGTTCCTCCCCCTTATCCTTACAGACGTCATGAGAAATTGACAATTGAGGAACATGGATTGGAATGTGCTAAATTTTTAGAAGATACCATCATTCACGAAGGTGAGGAAACAGTGGCGGCTTTTATCATGGAACCGATGATTTCTGGAGGAGGAGTACTTGTACCTCCTGATAATTATTTAACTGAAATCCGGAAGGTATGTGACCAATACAATGTTTTGCTGATTATGGATGAAGTCGTTTCTGGATTTGGCAGAACTGGAAAAATGTTTGGACACGAACACTGGGGAGTTAAGGCCGATATTTTCACATTTGCCAAAGGCATGGCTAGTGGATATATGCCTGTAGCTGCGACTGTAGTCAAAGAAAAGATCTTTGAAGCCTTTTATGGAGAAGCAAACGAGCTCAAGCATTTTCGGCAGGTTAACACATACGGAGGACATCCTGTTGCAACAGCAGTCAGTTTGAAAAATATAGAAATTGTACAGCGAGAAAATCTAGCTGATAATGCTGCAAAAATGGAAGCATACATCAAGGGACGTCTGAATGAACTTTCGGATCATCCTTATGTTGGAGAAATACGTGGTAAGGGCCTTCTGCTCGGCATAGAGCTTGTTTCAGACAAAGAAAAGAAGACACCTTTGGAGATGGCTCAAGCCAATGCGATTCTTCAAAATTGTCTCAAACAGGGAGTTTCACTCATGCGCAACGGCAACACAGTACCTGGTTTAGGGAATATACTAATAATGGCTCCGCCTTTGATACTTCAGGAAAGCGAAGCTGATCAAATAGTGGATGCAATTGGAAATGCCTTAAAGCAGGCATTAAATTAATCAACATAAAGGACTGTGCTTCTACTCCATCTTTAAGTAGGGTAGCACATCTTCTAATAACAAAAAACTTGATATAAAATAGGATTAAAAAATGCGTATTGGTGTACCAGCTGAAATAAAGGAAATGGAAAATAGAGTAGGAGCAACACCTGCGGGTGTGGCAGAACTCGTGCGGAACGGTCATCAGGTTTGCGTAGAAAAAGACGCTGGTGAGGGTAGTGGTTTCAGTAATGCAGAATATGAGCAGTCAGGCGCGAAGATGGTTGATACTGCTGCTGAGGTGTGGGCCAGTGAAATGGTTTACAAAGTAAAAGAGCCTCTGCTGGCCGAATATGGATTTTTCCGTGAGGATTTGCTCTTGTTCACCTATCTGCATTTGGCAGCGGAAGGAGCACTGACCAAAGCGCTCATGGAAAGTAAAACTACCTCGATTGCTTATGAAACTGTACAGCTTCTGGATCGTAGTTTGCCTCTGCTCATACCGATGAGTGAAGTTGCTGGACGCATGGCAGTACAAGTTGGAGCACGCTTTCTGGAAAAACCACAGGGCGGACAGGGAGTTTTACTTGGCGGTGTGCCAGGAGTCGAACCTGCACAAGTCGTGATTATCGGTGGAGGTGTGGTAGGCATCAACTCCGCCAAAATGGCAGTCGGTATGGGTGCCAAAGTTACGATCCTTGATGTCAGTGCAGATAGAATGCGCTATCTTGATGATGTGTTCAACGGACGTGTCCAACTCGTGATGTCAAACAGTTATAACATTGCAAAAGCGGTCGAAAACGCTGATCTGCTGGTTGGAGGTGTCTTGATTCCGGGAACAAAAGCGCCACACCTGGTAACTGAAGCTATGGTCAAGACTATGAAACAGGGATCAGTGATTGTGGATGTAGCGATTGATCAGGGTGGTTGTATCGAAACCATCGACCGTGTGACTTATCACAGTGATCCAGTTTATGTGCAGCACGGTGTTGTTCATTACTCTGTGGGGAACATGCCAGGAGCTGTAGCTCGTACCTCGACGATGGCCTTAACCAATGTTACTACGCCCTATGCTGTTCAATTGGCCAATAAGGGCTGGAAAACGGCGTGTAAGGATGATCATGCCCTTGCACTAGGGCTAAACACTCATGCTGGAAATGTGACCTGTAAAGGAGTTTCTGAGTCTTTTGGATATGACTTTGTTCCACCGGAACAAGTATTTTAAGTTTGGATTATCTAGACTTATTTTTTAGTTTCAGTGGATTAAGCTATCCACTGAAACTAAAAACGGTTCTTCATTTTAAGCATTTTTTTTGCGGTAATGAGCCAATAAGTTGATAAGTTCAAAAACCGTGGTTGCCGCGGCCAGTGAAGTTAACTCTGCGTGATCATAAGCTGGAGCAACTTCCACAACATCCGCGGAGATTATATTAAGACCTGCCAAGCCCCTCAAAACCCCGAGCAATTCCCTTGACGTCATTCCCGCTATTTCTGGAGTTCCGGTTCCAGGAGCGTGAGCTGGATCCAAAACATCAATATCAATTGACAGATACATAGGGTTATCCCCCACCCGATTGCGGATGCGTTTGATGACGTGCTCCACACCTTCATTTTGTAATTCGTCACAATGCACAACCTTGAATCCAAGTTCTTGGTCATTTGTAAGATCATCCCTGCTGTACAAAGGACCACGAATTCCTACATGGATTGAGGCATGATCGAGGAACAGTTTTTCCTCCGCTGCTCGTCTGAATGGAGTACCGTGTGTGTATGGTGCTCCAAAGTAGGTGTCCCAGGTGTCAAGATGCGCGTCAAAATGAACAAGTGCGACCGGACCGTGATAGTGGTTCACCGCACGCAGCAATGGAAGGGCAATCGTATGATCACCACCTAGACTGATGAGACTGCCGACTTTCCCCAAAAGATCAGTCGCGGCAGTTTGAACTTGCCCAACTGCTTCTTCAATATTGAATGGATTACAGGCTATATCTCCTGCGTCTGCCACTTGTAGTTCCGCAAAAGGTTCCGTGTCATAGGCCGGATGATACTGAGTCCGGAGATGCCGTGAAGCTTGACGGATTGCTTGTGGACCAAATCTGGCGCCGGGCCGATAACTAGTTCCTGAATCAAACGGAATTCCTAAAATTGCAATGTCGCAACTATTTACGTCACGGAGTTCCGGAAGCCTGGCAAAGGTGGAAGGGCCGGCATAACGTGGAACAATTTTTCCGCTGACGGGTTGAATAGGTGTGTTTTCTTTATCTATCATTTTGCAAAACTCATTTTAATTGTTTATGTCCAAAATTTGATTGCATTTACTTGAATGATCTTTATGGGAATTGTGTTCCACTTACTCCCAGAACTAGAAAACCGACAGTCAATATCAGCATAAATGTGTAATACAAAACAGTATAATCTTAAAGTCTGCTGTAGTTGTCAAGTAATACTTTAAAACTTAAATTCTATTTAAATCACTTTCTTTCAGTATGTTATCTTTGTGTAAGCTGACTATTTGCTTGGAGGTATAAAAAAGTTCAGCTAGCTGATTTTGAATTTGTTTTGACAGAATTTTATGCATTATGTCTTGGGTCAAAGGCGTCTCGCACTGCTTCACCAATAAACACCAGCAAACTGAGTTGCAGGGCAATCACGGCGAATCCGGCTATTCCGAGCCATGGAGCGTGGAGATTTGCCTTTCCCTGAGCCAACAGTTCTCCGAGGGAAGGTGATCCAGGAGGCAATCCAAAGCCCAGAAAATCAAGTGCTGTGAGGGTAGTGATTGATCCTGAAAGGATGAAAGGCATAAAAGTCATGGTCGCCACCATCGCGTTTGGTAGGATATGTCTAAACATTATTCTTCCGTGACTCAAGCCGAGCGCACGTGCAGCCCTCACGTATTCCAGGTTGCGTCCTCTTAAAAATTCAGCTCGCACCACTCCAACCAGTCCCATCCAGCTAAAAAGCAGCATAATCAGTAGCAGCCACCAGAAATTTGGTTCGACAAAACTTGAAAGGATAATCAGCAAAAATAAGACCGGCAGCCCGGACCAGATTTCAATGAAGCGCTGACCAAGAATATCAACACGTCCACCAAAATATCCCTGTACCGCACCTGCCGCAACTCCTAGGATGGAACTCAGAATGGTCAGTACAAGTCCGAATAAAACGGAAATCCGGAAGCCGTAAATTAAACGGGCTACCACATCCCGTCCCTGGTCATCAGTCCCCAGCCAGTTTTCCGCAGTAGGAGCAGAAGGTGCGGCAGAAGGCAAATTATAATTGATTGTATCGTAGCTGTAAGGAATAAGACTCCAATAGATTTTACCTTTCTTTTCAATTAAATCACGTACAAATTCATCACGATATTCCGTTTCTGTGGCAAATTCACCACCAAATTCTGTCTCCGGAATTGTCTCAAAAACAGGAAAAATAAAACGCTCTCCAAAAATTACCAGCAGTGGTTTGTCATTGGCGACTCCTTCAGCAAAGAGGCTGATGAAGAACAAAATCAAGAAAATCCACAAAGACCAAAAACCTCTGCGGTTAGAACTAAAATGCTGAAGTCGGCGGCGAGTTATGGGAGTCATCTGCTATGCTTCTCTGTTTTCAAAGTCAATTCTTGGATCAATCACGGTGTACATCAAATCGCTGATAATACCGACGACCAGTCCCAACAGCGTAAAAATGAAAAGTGTGCCGAACATGACCGGATAATCGCGTTGGATTGCTGATTCAAAACCCAACAGCCCCAAACCGTCCAGAGAGAAGATTATTTCTATCAACAATGATCCGGTGAAAAACATACCGATAAAGGCGGCTGGAAATCCGGCAATGATAATCAGCATAGCATTCCGGAAGACGTGTTTATAGATAACTCGCCTCTCCGTAATACCCTTCGCACGGGCTGTGATTACGTATTGTTTGTTTATTTCATCAAGAAAAGAATTCTTGGTGAGCATCGTCAATGAGGCAAAACTACCGACCAGAATAGCACTTATCGGCAGCACCAGATGCCAGAAATAGTCGAGAACCTGTTGCCACCAAGGCAGAGAGGAAATATTGTCAGAAAGGAGTCCGCGTAAAGGGAACCAACTGAAATAGCTGCCTCCTGCGAAAAGAACGATTAACAGGATGGCAAAGAGAAAAGTTGGAATGGCATTTCCCAGAATCACAACGGTACTGCTCCAGACATCAAAGCGGGAGCCGTGTCTCAGAGCTTTGCGTATTCCAAGCGGAATACTGATCAGATAAACAGCGAGTGTACTCCAGATGCCGAGAGAAATTGAAACAGGCATTTTTTCCAGCACAAGATCAACTACTTTCTGATCCCTGAAAAAACTGTCTCCAAAATTGAAAGTTGCGTAATCACGCATCATTTTGAAATAACGCACATGCAGAGGTTTGTCAAAACCGTACAAGCGCTCTATCTCAACAACCAGTTCCGGAGCCAGGCCCTGTGCACCCCGATATTTTGAGGAAGATTCGGAAGTCGCACTTGTTTGGCCTTTGATGTCTTCTCCACCGCCTGAGAGCCGTTCTGTCGCACTGACAGCGTCACCCTGCAATTTTGCTATCATTTGCTCCACTGGGCCTCCCGGAGCAATTTGGATGATCATGAAGTTGACAGTCATTATTCCAAGCAGAGTTGGAACAACCAACAGCAAACGACGGATGATGTAAGAGATCATAGAGATTAACGAGGGAGTTTATCAATCCTCTAACATTGTCAGACTTAATTCAGATTCTGCTTTTTTTCAAGTAAAGTCTTTTGTTTTTCCGCATCAATCCACCAGGTGAAAAATCCCAAACCATATTTTGGAGTAATTTCCGGACGGGAAAATTTATTCCAATATGCGAGACGGTAGTAGTTGATATGCCAATGCGGAATAACATAATGTCCCCACAATAAAGCACGGTCCAGCGCCTTTGTGCTTGCAATAAGTTTTTCACGGTCAGGAGCTTCGATTACAAGTCGTATGAGTTTGTCAATGGCTGGATTGCAGATACCCATGAAATTCCTCGTCCCTCCTGTTTTTCCTGCTTTACAACTCCAGTAATTGTCCTGTTCATTGCCTGGAGAAAGCGACTGTCCAAATGACATTACAATCATATCAAAATCAAAGGAACGGATCCGGTTAATATATTGTGATGTGTCAACCACCCTGACGCTTGCTTCAATCCCCATGAGCTCTAGGTTTTTCTTGAAAGGCAAAACGATACGCTCAAATGCAGGTGAAATTAACAAAATCTCAAATTTAAGAGTTTCGCCTGCACTGTTGACTCGCTTGCCGTCTTTGACTTCCCAACCGGCTTCTTTCAGGAGTTTTGACGCGTCACGCCGTTGGCTGCGGATATTTCCGGAACCGTCTGTGAGAGAAGGTTGAAATTTTTTGCTGAAGACTTCTTCTGGAAGGTCTTTGCGAAGAGGCTCAAGAATCGCCAATTCTTCCGGAGAAGGCAACCCGCTGGATGCAAGTTCAGAATTCTCAAAAAAACTGTCGGTACGTCTGTACTGACCATAAAAGAGATTTTTGTTACTCCATTCAAAATCAAATGCATAACCGATTGCTTCCCGTACTTTACGGTCTTTAAAGATCTGACGCCTTAAATTAAAGGCAAAGCCCTGCATTCCACGTGGTAGTTCATGCGGAATTTCAGCACGGACAGTTAACTCTTTCTCAAATGTTTTTCCGGAATACATGGAAGCCCACATTTTGGAATTGTTTTCTTCGCGGAAATCGTATTCACCTGCTTTGAAGGCTTCGAGCGCGACCGTTGAGTCACGGTAATAATCATAACGTACTGTGTCAAAATTGTTGCTGCCTTTGTTGACAGGGTGATCTGCAGCCCAATAATTTTTGACTCGTTCGTAAGTGATGAATTTACCAGCCTTAAAATCTTTAATACGATAAGCACCACTTCCCAGAGGCGGTTCCAGAGTTGATTTGGAAAAATCTTTTCCTTGCCAATAATGTTTGGGCAGCACCGGAAGCTGTCCGGTAATCAAGACTAGTTCACGGTTAGTTGTGCCTTCACGGAACTGAAATTTCACCCTGCGTTCACCGAGATCTTTGACTTCAACAATGTCACCATAATAGGATTTGTAAAATGGTGCTCCTTTTTCCAACAGAACGTTAAAGGTGAAAATCACGTCTTCAACCTTGATTGGTTCACCATCGTGAAATTTGGCTTTCGGATTGAGGTGGTAAATGACCCATGTCCTGTCTTCCGGATACTCAATTTCATCTGCAATTAATCCGTATTCGGTAAAAGCCTCATCTGAAGAACCTGTTGTCAGTGTTTCGTAAATCATACCCAGTCCATCCGCGGAAACTCCTTTGGAGATAAATCCGTTGAAACTATCGTAAGTACCGATGGAATTCAAACGTACAGAACCGCCTTTTGGCGCGTCCGAATTTACATAGTCAAAATGGCTGAAGCCGTCCGGATATTTTGCGGACCCGTTCATTGCAATCGAAGATGCTTTAATAATGTCAGTCCCTGCAAAAACTGACATGCTACTGCATGTGATGAGACTGACTGCGAAAAAAACTAAAATTACTTGTCGATAAATTTTCATGGTTGAGTTATTTGCAGAGGTTATTCTTGTAATAAAGGTGGAAAGCCATTTTAGCTAAAACTGAAAAACAGTTATATCTTCTACCGGAGAATCGTTTATCTCAAGACCAAAATAATAAAATCAGCGACTGTCTGACTGAAGCTGTTAAAAGCAGTTGTAGATCGAGGTTGCATTTTAGCTAATGGAATTGATTTTAGTGAATCACGGTAATGCTGTTTCCAGGATTTTTTTCCAGTCAGTTGTCGTGTCCAGACTAATGAAAAATAATTGTTCAGCAGTTTTAACCGACTCAAAACTTCTTTGCTGAATAGGTATTTGTGGTAATATCTGTGGATTTATGGCTTTTGTTCCGGAATTGAATTAATGCTAACTTTTATGTGTTCAGGTAATCGCAGTGCTAAATTTTGTTCAAATTCTCTGTGGTAGCCAACTATATTTTCATTAAATTGTAATGTCATAGCAGAATCTGCGGTTATGGTTGTAAAACTCAGATAAT
>JAPKDT010000257.1 GCA_028822475.1 SAR324 cluster bacterium | reverse complement strand
TTTTACTTTTTGTCCTTCTTTAATATGTGCCAAATTCAAATAATTGACGGCCACAACTTTCCCTTTTTTGTCTGGGATGGGTGAACCATGGGGATCTAAAGTAGGGAATCCCAAAATTTCATCCATTCTATCAAAGAAAAGAGTTGAGCTAATATGCTCTATTTCTTCAGCGATATCGTGCACTTCTTCCCATCCAAAACCCATTATTTGAGATAAAAACATTTCCGTTAATCTGTGCCTTCTCACAATCAAAGCACCCAATCTTTTACCCTTTACAGTTAATTTAATGGGCTTGTATTTCTCATAATGCAACCACCCCTTCTCCTGCATTTTCTTCACCATATTGTTAACGGTAGGCTTACTTACCCTCATCTTTTTAGACAATTCAGTGATAGAAACATCTATATTTTCCTGGCTAAGAAAATAAATGGCTTTAAGATAATTCTCGTTTGTTTGAGTTTGCATAGGATCAATTATGGAGCAAATATAAAAATAATGTTGACAAAACATATTTGTTAGACTAGTCTAACTTATTATATTTGCACGCTGAAACAAAATGGGCGTCAAAAAAAAGCAAATGGATTTTAAATTAACGTTGACAATACTCTTTGCAACAAGCATATTCACTCTTTCATTCGGTCAAGAGGGAACAGTTTACGGTACTGCTAGAGTGGACAACAACACACAAGAATTTACAACCATTTCCATATCTACAAATCCCACAAAAGGAACATTTACTGATGCAAATGGAGATTTTGAAATCGGAAATATTCCCTATGGAACATACACCGTAACAGCATCATTTGTTGGATATACAACGGTTACAGAAACGGTTACATTAAATGAAACCAAACCTCAATTTGAGTTAAACTTTAATTTGGATGACAATTTAAATTTACTTGACGAAATTGTCATCACCGGCACAAAAACGAGCAAAAGGCAGACAAATTCCCCTGTCATTGTAGGCATTATAAACAGTAAAACGCTCAATAATGTACAAGCATGTAATCTGTCTGAAGGGTTGAAATTCCAACCAGGCTTAAGGGTTGAAACAAATTGTCAAACGTGCAACTACACGCAATTGCGGATGAATGGATTGGCCGGTGGATATTCGCAAATTCTCATTAATGGCCGTCCTATTTTCAGTCCTTTAACAGGTCTGTATGGTTTAGAACAATTGCCCACAAATATGATTGAAAGAATAGAGGTTGTCAGAGGGGGCGGTTCTTCATTATACGGCTCGAGTGCCATCGGTGGAACTGTTAATGTGATCACGAAAATCCCCGAGAAAAATGCGTATGAATTAAATTCCTTTTATCAAAATATAAACGGAAAAGCAGACAACTTTGTGCTGAGCGGAAATACGTCTTTGGTGTCTAAAAACCGAAATTTGGGCGCGGCCTTCTTTTTTAACCTCAGTGAAAGAGAATGGTATGATGACAATGGGGATAATTACTCTGAATTGCCCAAACTGGAAAACACCTCATTTGGCACAAACCTATTCTATACACCGAATAACAATCAGAAATTAGAAATAAGTCTCAGCCATTTAAATGAATATAGATATGGTGGAGAAATGGTCGAAATACCGGCTGTGCTCACACAACAAGCAGAAGAGCGATCAACACAAGTGTGGATGGGAAGTGTGGATCATCAAATAAATTTCAATGATGATCATTCTTCATTGATCGCTTATGTGGCTGGGCAAAAAACGAAGCGGATACACTATACAGGGATATTCCCAGATCGAGAGCCACAAATCCAAGCGCATCTAGTTGACCCGCCTTATGGCGCCTCCCTCGTAGCGACATACCAAGGAGGGCTTCAACTGAATCACAAAGCAAACGGATTGATCGCTGGAACAAATACCTTTACATTAGGAACTGAATACGTCTATGATGATGTGTTTGATGAAATTACTTCCTACAATTACTTAATAGAGCAAACCACAAAAGATTTTGGTGCGTTTTTACAAAGCGATTGGGAAATATCTCCTTCTTTAACCCTTCTTTCAGGCGTAAGAACCGACAAACACAACTTGATTGATGATTTGGTTTTTAACCCAAGGGCATCACTGCTTTACAAAGTTAAAACCAACACGCAGTTTAGGCTGAGTTATGGAACAGGGTTTAGAGCACCTCAGGCGTTCGACACCGACTTACATATTGCTTTTGCAGGGGGTGGAGTTTCCCGCGTTTCATTGTCTCCAGATTTAATTCCTGAAAAATCAAAAAGTTACAGTGCGTCTGTGAATTATGACAAACCAGCTGAGCAGTATATCGTTGGTTTTACATTAGAAGGGTTTTATACAAGATTGGATGACGCGTTTTTTCTTCAACCCATCGGACAAGATGCGTTTGGAGAGTTATTTGAAAAGCAAAACGGACAAGGCGCAACGGTGCAGGGTGTCACTTTAGAATTAAGGGCCAACTTCGATAAGAAAATACAAATAGAATCAGGATTCACAATACAATCCAGTGAATTCGATGAGAAGGTTGAATATATCGAGGGCGTTGAAGGGATTCGAGAATTTACAAGAACACCTAACCAATATGGATATACAACGTTATCCTTTGCCCCAAACAAGAACATTAATGCCAACCTGAATTACGTGTATACAGGTAAAATGGTGATGCCTCATTTTGCAGGTGCACCGAATCAATTGGTCGATGAAATGTATACGTCAAATGCATTTTCTGAGTTAAGTACGAAGATCGGTTACACGATCGGAATTGAAAAAATCAAATCACAAATAGAGATTTATGGGGGTGTGAAGAATATGTTCAATGCCTATCAATCCAACTTTGATGTTGGAAAAAACCGAGACAGCAACTTTGTCTTTGGACCTTCACTGCCAAGAACCATTTACTTTGGCATAAAATTGATGTCAAAATAAACCCAAGAAACCATTCGCCTTGGGAAATCTGAAGAACGGCTTGAAGAGGCTTGAAAAACCAGGAGAATAAACCGACCGATGAAAAATATTGCTTCTTCTTTCACTTTACCGAATGGTTCCGTTTTAAAAAACAGAATTGTAAAATCTG
>JAPKDT010000256.1 GCA_028822475.1 SAR324 cluster bacterium | reverse complement strand
CTCATGTTTTTAAGTTTAACCAAAGATTAAATTTAAGGGCTTCATCAAAAGTGCATAATAGCAAAATCACCGTAACGTTACATTTTGAATGAAGCGAAAAATCTTAATGATATTTGTGAGCTGCTTTATAGAATAACCAAACTTGCTGCTTTATGCGATAAAACAATTAGTGTAAATGTCTTTTGTTCAAAAGCTAACGATACCCAAGTTAAATCTTTCTTTGAGCATAATTCACTAGCTGTTAGTCTCAAATGTAAAAACATCTGTAATTATCACTGCTTTATTTGCAAGAAAGCAAAACAGGTTTTTGTAGTCAGCAGAATGAATCAGCAGAAAAGTATTAGGCTTTTGCTGTTGAAAAATATCAAAAAGTGGGAGTAATTAAACTAAGAAGCAATTCATACAATTATCAATAGTATTTCAACTGGTAAACAAATTGAAACAGGTTTAAAGATTAGCTACATATTAGCATTTTTAACTATCAGCTATCTGAAAGACGAAAATGAAAAATCGTTATGGATTTGGAGAGAACGTACTTGGAAATAGCAGCGTTTCTAATCTAACTTCTGCAGCATTAAAAGGAATAGTGAAAACTCTGCCACTCAGAGTTTTGAGCGCAATTGACTTCGAGTTCTGGCAGCACAATGGTTATGTTATTATCAAGAATGCAGTAAGTAGTGAAGCTGTAGCGGCAACCGTAGGGCTGTTATGGGAGTTTGAGGAAATGGATCCAACAGATTCAAAAAGTTGGTATCGACCGCAGTTGTGGGAAAATAAAATGCAGGAACTAAATAATTCCGGCATGGTTGAATGTTACAACAATCAGGTCCTGTGGAACAACCGTCAGAATCCCCGTGTTTATGACGCTTTCGTTGATCTCTGGGATCGTGAAGACTTGTGGGTCACCATTGATCGCGCAAACCTCAATCCGCCTAATCGACATGGACGTGACTTCAGTGGATTTATTCACTGGGATGCAGACACTTCGCTAACACTGCTGCCGGTCAACGTGCAGGGTGTGCTCGCATTATCAGACACTACACTTGAAACAGGCGGTTTCCAGTGTGTACCAGCACTTTATCGTGATCTAGAACAGTGGCGCTTGAGACAGCCTGCGGAACGCGATCCTTTTGTTCCGGATTTGAACGGTTATGAAACAGAATTTGTGCCAATGAAAGCCGGTGAGTTGCTGATCTGGAACTGCCTGCAGCCGCATGGTGTACGTCCGAATAAATCGGAAACTGTACGACTGGCGCAATACATTTCCATGGTTCCGGCTGAGGAAAAAAATGAAACTATTCGTGAGTGGCGTACGCAATCCTGGACAGCACGTATTGCTCCGGATGGTTACGCTTTTCCGGGTGATCCAAGAAACTGGGAGCAGACACGTTATCCCAAAGCTGAATTAAGCACTTTGGGAGAAAAACTGCTTGGCAGTCAAAGCTGGAACCTTTAGCGCCGTTCCGGCACCTGTGACAATTTCATCTTTTACTTGTGAACTCATCTTTTGGCAGAAGTAGAAGGGGGTGGGTTTAGAAAATTCTGTATCTCAGTCTCTTTGGAGAATGTTTTTTGTGCTAATAATCTTTCCAGTAAATTTTATAATATAAATAAAGTATATATAAAATCAATTAATCATAAATTACTATATTATTTTCTTAAGATTCCTTGCAAACAAGGACAAGATCCTATACCAGTGCCTTTCTGAGGCAGCCATGTTATATTTTCCCAATCTGTCAGGAAAGACGAAACCATGCACTGTTTCAGGGTACCATTCTACACGATAATTAATGTCTGTTTCAGCAAGATATTTTTCAAGCGATTCAATCATTTCCTTGGGAACCCACACATCATTTTCTGCACAGCCAAAATAAATTTCTCCTTTTACTTTATGCGAACTTAGATGAGGTGATTGTGCTGAATCGGTGAAGAGTTCAACACCGTGAATGCTTGCAGTGGCCCGGATTCGATCATTGATTGCAGCTGCAGCGGCAAAAACGAATTGTCCGCTCATGCAGTAGCCAAGACAACCCACGGGGCCTTTTGATGCAGTTTCATCTTTCAGCGCTTCTGCTAACAGATGCTGACAATCTTCTACTACCATCTCATTACTAAGGCTGTTTTTGTGTTCAAACATGATCTCACGACTGTTATCTGTGCCTTCATAAACAAATTCTTCGACACGGCGATAATAAAGATTTGGCAGCATGACCCAATATCCGCAGGCAGCAATTCTCCTTGCCATCTGGTGGAGCTCTTCTCTTTTTCCGGGAGCATCCATCAAAAATAGAATAACCGGATGTGGACCGTCTTCATCAGGATGAACAATGAAGGTGTTCATCTGACCTTCACCTGTATCAATGTTTATTTCTTTTTCCAGCATAACTGATTTAATTTTTCAGATTTATATTTTTAATAACTCACACTTATATTTATTTGCCATTCATTAAATTTTCATTATCAAATTAGCATCTGTAAAATCTATTCAAGTTTGAGCTATTGCTAGTGTTCTGACAGTTTTCAAAGCTTACTCTATGAACTCACAAACTGACTGCAACATTTGCATGTAGCTCATAGTATAGAATTTATAATTTTTTCAGCAAGACCCATTGTAAAAATGGTTTTTACCTAAGGACAATGCAGAATTACCTTAACGTTTTAAAAACCCAGGAAAAGTCTGGCAACTTATTTACTAGTCCAAGACATCTGAGTAAAATTAGCTATGGACTTATTAATATTTTAAAAAATTTCTTCTTTTAAATAAGGACTCTCTACTATTTCTTGCTCATGTTGATGAACTAAATAAGCATTCTTGTCTTGAGCAAAGACTATGGCTTTATGCTCAACTCCATCTTTTATGTGCAAAGCACAACCGCCATCAATAGCGTTACAATTCTCTAAAGCACCTTCACTTAAAAAATTGTTTAAAGCAGGTCTTCTTTCAGGTTCTTCATCATAATGAGGGCAACAACTTCCTGAAACAAACCCCAGACAATCAATAAATTTTAATTCATCTGCCCATGAATCCGTAATACCGTTTTCGAACCAACAAATTGCA
>JAPKDT010000255.1 GCA_028822475.1 SAR324 cluster bacterium | reverse complement strand
CCCAGATAGCACATTCCAAGGCAGACTACGGTATTGGCCGCGACATTGAGCAGGGCACGCCAGACGGCGCCGCTAAGTAATAGTTGAACAGATTCAAGGCTGAAAGTAGAAAAAGTGGTGAAGGCACCTAAAAACCCTACTGCAATGCCAAGCCGCAGTGCGCTGTTGATTTCTGGACGATCTAGTAAAACAGTCGCCAGCCAACCGAGTGCCAGTGAACCAAGCACATTTACGACGAGAGTTCCGAAAGGCAGAAAATCTCCAAGCCGACGTCCCATTTCTCTGGCAACTAAAAATCTGGAGACAGAACCAAAAGCGCCGCCAAGCGCAATTGCCAGCAAAGATAATTCAGACATTTTTCAGCAACTAAGATTTAAGATAAGGTTTTTGAAATTTTTTTTCAACCTCCCCGCTACGGGCTTATGAGTTTTTCAAGCGTGGAAAAGTATGCAAGGATGAGTTTTACAGTTAACAGAGAGTCAAGTTTCCAGCCAGCTTCTGAATTTCTGTTCGAGGACTTCTAACGAAGAAGGTCCGGCTTTATCTAAAAGAATTTTTATTTCATCCAGCACCATTATTCCACTGCGGTAGCCTTCAGCATAAAGTTTTATTGAATTTCCTGAATCAGTCAAACTGTATCCGGCGAGTGACGGTTTGATAATCAAGTCTGCCTGATCACGTTGGTGATGGATCGTACGGTCAATGGCTATACTGAAGGCATTCAGCAAAACTTCCACCATTGATTCCGGTTGACGATAACCTCCGCTGCCCAAGTCTACTCCGATACAAACCTTGGCCCCCATGTCTTTAAGAACCTTCACTGGAACATTTTCCACAATTGCTCCATCTACAAGCATACGTCCGTTAATCTGAGCCGGCATAAAAACACCTGGAATGCAGGTACTGGCCATTATTGCATCAGCGAGGCTTCCAGTTTTGAAAACCACTTTTTCACCGGTGGAAATGTCCGCTGCCACAATCGCCAGTGGAATTGAAGAATCTTCAATTAATACGTCGCCCAGGTATTTTTCAATGAACTTGCCGATTTCATTATTTGATAGCAGACCCAGTTTTGAAAAAGTTAAATTTGTTACTTTTAACCAGCGTAAATTACGGGCAATATTTCTAATTTCTTCTGGCGCCATACCGAATGCATAAAAAGCTGCAGCCATTGCACCGGCGCTTGTCCCGCACAAAAAACCTGGGCGCAGGCCTTCTTCTTCCAATGCTTTCAAAACTCCGAGATGTGCCGTTCCTCGAAAAGCGCCTCCACCTAAGGCTAGTCCTAATGTGCGTGGTTCTTCTTTCATTATGATAATTTACTCTTGTGATCTTCCTAATAATGATGAATATGTAAAAAGTTATGAAGTCGCATCATTTATTACGAAGCGAGAAATCTATTTTAACTTATAACTCTAATATCATGAATATTTATCCCTTTGTAAAAAATGATAATCAAGTGTATGGTTTGGACTTGTTTTCGAAGACATCAACTATAAATTTATGATAATCCAGAAACTCATTCAACTAGAAATTTTGCCAGTTCCTGTCTTTCGTGTGGTGCATGAATTGGATTTTTGAGCAGGAGTACACCAGTGAAAGGTGATTCCAATTCCAAACTTCCTTTTCGTGTGTAAAGCGTTGCAATCACATCACCTTCTGTAACGGAATCACCCGCGTCTTTGTGCCAACACAAAATCCCTCCGGTTGGAGAATACCATTTTTTGAGCTGCGTTTCTGTTTGCCAGATTCGTGATCCCTCTACTTTAGGCAGAAGTCCGAAAAAGCGTCTGAGGTAAATCAGACTTTCTTTAACCCACTCTCCGTGAACACTTCTGCTTGAAGACAGTTCAAATGTCAGTGCGACTTTTCCACGTTGAAAATTAGTATCAGAAAAACTATCTGAAGGTATTTTCCAGGAAAGCAGGTGCGGTATTCCCAAACCTGTAACGTGTTCTATCTCTGTCTCGTGGAAGTAAATATGCGGAGCAGTCTCTACTCCTGCAGTGTGCAGATCAAGGACAATATCGACTGGAGCTGACAAGTCCAGCAAAGTTTTGATCCAGTGTCCTTCCTGGCTTGGTTCATCCTTTAAATTTCCAATCCTGTTCCAGTTCCAGCAGTTTTGCTGGTTGGTGTGCAGGTTGTTGTAACCAGTCTGCAACCCCATGATCTGACTGTCGAGACCCATTGGATTTGAAAGAGGTACACAAATGAAATTGTAGGCAAGTTGATTTGCTTCAATTTCTTTCATGAATTCATGCACGACCGGAATACCGGTAAGTTCTATGCCGTGAATTCCTGCCTGCAGATAAACCGTCTTGGTGGCATCAGGATGGAAATATCGCCAGACGTCAATTTCAAAAGTTGCGTTGCTGGCCGTGCTATGCAGGGGAATTGTTTCGCAGGAAAATTTTAGTTTCATATACAGACAATATTACTTAATGATCATCAACAGCAGCCGCAGTACCTTCACTACCCATAGTATTAAGTGTGCTAAAACCAGTGCTTTTATTATAATCGAAAACTGTCCAGAGATCACCAGCAGTGCTTGGTACATCAAAGTTTATCACCTGATCAATATTATAAAAAACCTGTACAACCGTTCCGTTATCAGCTATGTGAGTTGTGTTATCTCCTGACTGGTCAAAAGCATGAACATGATAACGGTAATCACCACTCCTAAGTTTAGAAATTGTTATTGTTTCAGGACCGCAACCACTCCCACATGGAGAGCCTGAACCATCTGTGTTATCTTGATCAAGTGTTACATAATCGCCTGAACTAACAATGTCCGTGTAGTTATGATAGTCATTTGTGGACACACCAGAATAAGTTACCGCCGATGTTTGGTTAACTTTATACCAAAGGTGGGTACTATCTGTTTTGTTAGAAGCATTATCTTGAGCGTCAGTTACAGGTATTTCAAGGTGCGAGTCAAAATCTTCGGTACCTTCCCACGACACCACAATGACCATGGCTCCGTCAGCCAATTCATCAGACATGTTAGAATTTTTATTGGAAAGGCCACTGCATGATATTACATTGAAGTATGTTGAAA
>JAPKDT010000016.1 GCA_028822475.1 SAR324 cluster bacterium | reverse complement strand
CTGCCCGGCGCAAACCACACTCTTTAAAACACCAATTTCGCTGGAAGCTGGTGCCTCGTTTTATTTGGAGGTCTGTGCAGTCATTTCACATTACGTTACTGGTTTGGGGTCTAGTTACAATCGGTTGTATTTTTTACCTTTCACAATGGATGAATTACCGGCAGGTGGCACACAGGGTTGACTCGTTGGAAACTCAGCGCTCAATTTTAGTTTCCAAACTGGAATTACTCGAAGTTGAAATCAGCTATCTTACCCGACCACAGCGGCTGGAAGTTCTTGTGGAAAATACAATGCGCATGACATCTCCAAACCCTGCACAATATCGACTTTCCTGGGTTGATGTCAGCAGTGTCGAGTACGATTAAAATGAATCAATCCCCACGATTTCAACTTTACAGTTTCAAAACACGACTTCTTACAGTACTTGTTGCATTTGTATTATGTTTTCTGGCAGTTTTGGGAAGGGTTTTTTATTTACAGATTCTGAAAGCAGATTATTATACTAACAAAGCAAAGTCCCAACATGAACGTACAGTCACACTGGAACCTCGTCGTGGAAGAATTTTAGACAAGAACGGCAGGATAATGGCAGTTTCAATTCAGCTGAAATCACTTTTTGCCAGGCCTGGCCAGATTGACTCCCCAACACAAGCAGCAAGATTACTTTCACCTATACTTAATACTCCATACCACAAACTACTGATTGAGCTAAAGTCTAAAAGTAATTTTGTCTGGATCAAACGTAAATTACCGCCGGATCAGTGGAAACAGGTACAGAAACTGAATTTAAGTGGAATTGGTTTCATTGAAGAGTTTCGACGTTATTATCCTAACGGTAATTTTGCAGGACAACTTTTAGGTTACACCGGCATTGATTCACAAGGATTGGAAGGAGTCGAGAATAAATATGAGTCACTACTGGCAGGAAAACCTGCGGCTTATATCGTGGAAAAAGAAGGAATGTACCGCACTGTTCCTCTTTCAAATATTCCCAAAATAATGCCCGATCAATATTCTCTGCACTTGACTATAGACAGCACGATTCAGCACTTTGCGGAAAAAGCACTTCGTGATGGAGTAATAAAAACACGTGCAGACCGAGGAACCGTAATCGTACTGCACTCTAAAACAGGAGCAATCCTGGCAATGGCAAGTTACCCAGGATTTGATCCAAACCGTTATCAGCATTACAGCAGGGCACTTCAACTCAACCGTGCTGCAACTTCAGGTTACGAACCTGGTTCTACTTTTAAAATGGTCACAATTGCGGCTGCACTGAATGAAGGCATGATTTCTCCTGAACAAGAATTTTTCTGTGAAAATGGTAAATATAAGATTGGCAGAAATCTGGTCCGCGATACTTCTCCGCATGGAATAATGACGCTGAAGCAGGTTTTAAAGAAATCCTCAAACATCTGCGCAGCAAAAATTGGTATGAGCATGTCTCCTGCTAAATTTCATGAATATATTTTGCGTTTCGGTTTTGGACAACGGCCTAACTCCGGTGTTGCTGCAGAAGCATCCGGAAGAGTTATTTCTCCAAAAAAGTGGCAGACGATAGATCATGCGAATATATCTTTTGGTCAGGCAATTCTAGTTTCACCTTTGCAGATGGTAAGCGCAGCTAATGTTTTTGCGAATGAAGGTCAATGGGTTCCTCCATATATTGTTGAGCATTTAAGTGATCATAATGGGCAAATATTAAGAGAAATCAAGGATAATGAAGGAAAGCCTATACTGAGTTTTGGGGAAAGAATCCAGAATACTGTGGTCGAAGCATCAGTTGCGGGATTGGTTAAAGAATATCTTGTCTCTGTTACTCAGCAAGGCGGGACTGCTGTAAAGGCCGCTATTAAAGGTTATCAAGTCGCAGGAAAGACCGGTACGAGTCAGATTTACGACCAACAGTTGGGGCGTTACTCCAAAACACGTTACATTGCGTCATTTGTCGGATTTGCTCCGGCTTCTGAACCATTAGTCACAGTACTTGTTGTGGTGGAACAACCGCGGACTTCTTATTACGGTGGAAGTGTAGCTGCGCCTATTTTTAAGGAAATAGTTCAACGCACATTGTTATTCGAAGATGTTTTACCATTTCCTGAAGAAAGTAATTCAGACAGTTCCTCTCAGGGTAAAGCGTTAAATTAGTTCATTATTTATTTTGCTTTTCATCAACACTTCAAACATTTCATAAACCGCGCTTCAGCAGAATATCAGCATGCCGTAACGTTGGAAGCAAATATTATTCGAATTATTTTATACTACCTCCTAAACAGCAGGTTGAAATGATATCATCGCCATCTGAAGAGCAGTCTTAGTTGCCTCTATCATCGAACTCGGATTCGCCTTAATTTGCGGTGCCAAGTCGAAAGCAGTTCCGTGATCCGGTGATGTACGGATAATAGGCAGGCCCAGAGTTATGTTTACTGCACGATCGAATCCGTATAATTTTAATGGAATCAACGCCTGGTCATGATAAAGTGCCACCACAGCGTCAAAACGGCCCTTACGGTGCTCCAAAAAGATTGTATCCGGCGGAAAAGGCCCCTCGCAGATTATTCCTTTTTTTCGGGCAAGTTCCATTGCAGGTCGAATAATATTATCTTCTTCATCACCAAATAAACTGTTTTCGCCTGCATGAGGATTGATTCCTGGGATGCCAAGTTTCGGTTTAGAAATCCCCATTCTTTTAAGCCCGTAATCCGTTATTTCCATAACTTCAAGGATAAGTTCAGCTGTGAGTGATTCGAGGGCTTGACGTAACGAGACGTGAAGCGTTACCATGGTAGCACGTAAATCATCAACAGCCAGCATCATCACTGATCGCTTTCCATTACTGAAATGTGAAAGCATTTCTGTATGGCCCGGGAAAAGGTGTCCTGCAGCCTGAAGAGCTTCTTTAGCTAGTGGAGCTGTAACGATTGCGTCAATTATTTTGCGGTTCGCAAAGTCGATTGCGCTATGAACAAATTGAAATGCAGAATCTCCACCCCAGACTGAACATGTACCAAGTTCCCATTTTCGATCTTTTTGAACGGACAAATCGATTACGGGTAGACATAAAGAATCATGGGAATCTTTTATCAAGATACCGCCCTTTGCAGAAATTGTTTCAAATGAAAAAGAGAAGCCTAAAAGTTCGTTCATTTCAGTCAGGATTTCCGTGTCCCCAAAAATTAAAGGTTGCCATGCCTGAAAAGGATGCATATATTCCAGGGTCCGTAGTAAAACTTCAGGACCTATTCCGTTTGGGTCACCCATCGTCAGGCCGATATTTATTTCTGCTTCGCGAGGCATATTAGCTAATAATTGAAAAATAGTTTATGGATTTGCAAGATAAAGTAGCGCTGGTCACTGGCTCCGGAGTTAGACTGGGAAAGGCAATTGCTCAAAAATTAGGTCAATTGGGAATGCGCGTTGTCATACATTATCACCACTCTGAAAAAGGCGCAAAACAAACCGTTAAGCAACTTCCAGGTGACGAATCACGACATCTTATTCTTCAAGCAGATTTAAAAGATGTTTCCGCGATAAAAGAACTTGTCCGTAAAGCAGAGGAAAATTCCGGACCAATTTCAGTGTTGATCAATAATGCAGCTGTTTTTTTCCCTACTCCGTTTTTCTCAACAAGTGAAGAGGAATGGGATCATCTCTTTGATCTGAATTTAAAAGCACCATTCTTCTTAGCACAAACAATTGCGGAAGGCATGCAAAAACGTGGAGAAGGAAAAATAATAAATATGGTTGATGTTTCCGCGGATCGGCCGTGGTCCGGATTTTTACCTTATTGCACATCAAAAGCAGGGCTCAGTTCTTTAACCATTGGTTTAGCACGTGCTTTAGCGCCTGAAGTACAAGTCAACGCTATTGCACCCGGAACTGTGTTGCTTCCTCCGGATCACTCGGAAATGGACTTAAGAAAGTCCGTTGAACGCAGTCTTCTTAAAAGGCTCGGTTTAGCGGAAGATATTGTACAGGCTGTTGAATATTTGTTAAAATCGGACTTCGTTACTGGTACCATCCTGCCTGTAGACGGCGGAAGGTCAGTTTATTAAAATCTGCAAATTCTAAAGTTTTTTTATGTTTTCCTCTAGACATTTATTTTTGTTTTTAGTTCTTGCCTTCTGTTTTTCACAAGTCCATGGAGTTACGCGTTATTCCGTTGATGAGCAGGAAAATATCAGTATCTATCAAAAAAGCAGCAGAGCTGTAGTTAACATCAGCAATATTGCTGTTAACTACGATTTCTACTACCGTGCTATTCCAGCCGAATCAGGTTCTGGAACAGGATTTCTGATTAACAAATCAGGAATTATTGTCACCAATTATCATGTAGTGGAAGGTGCCAGTAAATTGGTCGTAACTCTTTCCAATAATAGTCAGTGGCCCGGAAAACTTGTCGGTGCTGATCCAAACAACGATCTGGCCATTGTACATATTCAAGCTCCTGCTGAAAGTTATGATGTCCTCAAATTTTCCCATTCAAATGACATTGTAGTCGGCCAAAAAGTATTGGCACTGGGAAATCCTTTTGGTCTACGGCAGACCTTAACAACAGGAATCATCAGTGCTTTGGGACGTACCATTGCGGCAAAAAACGGACGTAAAATAGAAGGTATCATACAAACGGACGCAGCAATCAATCCCGGCAATTCAGGTGGTCCTTTGCTTGACTCTGAGGGAAATGTGATTGGTATTAACACTGCGATCATAGGTTCCGCGGGAAGTGTAGGCATCGGTTTTGCGGTACCGAGTAATACCGCGTTACGTATTCTGCCGGATCTTTTGAAGTACGGTTATGTACGGCGCCCGTGGCTCGGAATAGAACCCATCCCAACCGTTTATTTACGGCGTATTGGAATTGACATTCAGGAAGGACTGTTAATCGCACGCGTGGTGGCCGGTGCTTCGGCAGACAACGCGGGATTGCGTGGAGCCTCGAGAACTGTCAAAGTAGGACGCTACAAGGTCCCCTGGGGTGGTGATATAATTACTCACATCAGCGAGACTCCTGTTGCTTCAATGGAAGATTTAGCGGAGCAGATCGAAACACGTAAATCCGGTGAAGAAGTCACAGTGCGTTTCATACGCCAGGATAAGATTCACTCGGTCGTGGTTGAGCTGGTTTTGCGTCCTAGATCTTAAAGATGTTTTGCTTACTTTAACAAAATTACTGCAACAGAAACCCTTTAATTTTTTCTTTTGAACAAGCTAATAACAAAGCAAACAGAGGTTAAATAATGACTAATCGTGTCTACAATTTCAGTGCAGGACCGGCAATGTTGCCTACTCCAGTAATGCAAAAGATTCAGGATGAATTTCTGGACTATCAAGGACTTGGTGCCTCAATTGTTGAAGTGAGCCACAGACTTCCAATCTTTCGTGAAATTCTTGATTCTACTGAATCACTGTTCCGTGAACTGACTAATCTTCCAAAAAACTACCGTGTGCTTTTCATGCACGGTGGTGCGCAAATGCAGTTTTCTGCTGTACCACTAAATTTAATGTACCGCAAAAAGCACAAAGGCTCATACTTTATCACCGGAAGATGGGGTATTTTAGCGGAAAAAGAGGCTCAGCGTTACGGCAGCACAGAAGTTCTGATGGATACTAAAGAGTATGATTATCGGCAAATTCCGGAATTTGACATTAGCAAACTGGATCAGGAAAGCAGTTATGCTCACCTGACTACAAACAATACGCTTTACGGAACTCGCTGGCACTCCTTTCCGGACACCGGTAGTGTGCCATTAGCTGCAGACGCCACCTCAGACATTTTATCCAGAGAAATGGATTATTCACAGTTTGGGGTAGTTTATGCGGGATTTCAGAAAAATCTCGGTACATCCGGTACAGCAATTGTAATTGTCAGGGATGATCTACTGGGCAATGCACTTCCTGAGACTCCTAAATTACTAGATTATGCAATTTTTGACGAACATCATTCCATTCCAAACACGATAAATGTTTTTGCGGTTTATGTGATGCGTCTTATGCTGGAGTGGGTAAAGGAACAGGGAGGGGTTCAAGAAATGGAAAATCTGGCTGAGAAAAAATCCGCACTGTTGTATGACGTACTGGATCGATCCGATTTTTATAAAGCAGTCGCGCATCCTAAACACCGTTCAACCATGAACGTGACTTTTCATTTTCCGCAAGAAGAACTTCTCCAGAAGTTTTTAACAGAGTCTGATAACGAGGGTTTGTTTGGTCTGATGGGACATGCCATGGTCGGAGGTGCAAGAGCCTCAATTTACAATGCTATGCCTCTTGAAGGAGTAGCAGAACTAGCTCTATTTATGCAGGAGTTCGAACGCAAAAACGGCTAAGCTGCTTTTACCTGATTTATCTTCACCAGATGTTTTGGCCACTGTAGATATTCCTGCCAACTTAGATCAGGAATTTGGATATGGAGAGTTTTGGCAATATTGACCATTTGCCAATAATTAGGTTCAAATGGTGGCTGAGAAGGTTTAACTATATTGGCACCTTTACTCAGGTTACATTTTTGGCAGGCTGTAACAACATTTTTCCAGCGCATTCCGCCACCTCTGCTTTTCGGAATAACATGATCTATAGTAAGGTGATCAACGGAGAAATGACGTTGACAATATTGACAGTTAAAACGGTCGCGCAGGAAAATGTTACGGCGGGTAAAATTTACAGTACCTTTCTGATAATGATACTGGGCCATCATCACAACACTAGGCACAGATAAGGCCAGGTGTTGTGAATGGCATATCCAGTCATCATAGGAACGTAAAACTGTCACCTTGTCAAGATAGAGCGCCTTTATCGCCTGTTGCCAAGTGATAGTACTCAAGGGCCACAGAGTCAAGGGGTTGCCGTCCTGATTTAGTAAAAGAACATCTTTCATGTGGACACAATAAAGTTGCGGCCTCACCACAGTTATTACTGATTTTCACGCATGAAATTCCGTAGAACTGTATGTAAAATGCCACCGTTTCTGTAATATTCAATTTCAACTTGCGTATCTAAACGGCAAGTTACAGTGATCTTTCGATCTCCTGCCTGCAGGATTAAATCCTGACCTGGTTTTAAATTGTCACTTAAACCCAAAACCGCGTACTCTTCATCTCCGCTTAAACCGAGTGATTTATGTGTTTCACCGTCTTTGAACTGTAGTGGCAGAACACCCATCCCTACTAGATTGGAGCGGTGAATTCGCTCAAAACTTGTTGCCGCGACTGCCTTAACGCCGAGTAACAGTGTACCTTTTGCAGCCCAATCACGGGATGAACCTGTTCCATATTCTGCACCTGCTAAAACGACAAGCGGTGTACCTGATTCTTTATATTTTAACGAAGCATCATAAATCGTAGTCACTTCCCCGTCAGGCATCAGTTTAGTAAAACCGCCTTCTGTGCCGGGGGCCAACTCATTTCGTAAACGTACATTTCCAAAAGTCCCACGCGTCATGACTCTGTCATTACCACGTCGTGAACCATAGGAATTGAAGTCGGTTTTGTCTGTACCACTTGCCAGTAAAAATGTCCCTGCCGGAGTTTCCTCAGAAAAAGAGCCTGCGGGTGAAATATGATCCGTCGTGATTGAATCTCCAAGCTTAACCAAGACTCTGGCTCCTGTGATATTTTCTACAGTTTTTAGATCCAGACCCATGTTTTGGAAAAAAGGAGGATTTTGGATATAGGTGGAACTGTCGTCCCACTCATAAATCTCACCGGTGCGTGACTCAACAGCATTCCATAAGGGAGAACTTTCACCAACGTCTTTGTATTCTTTCTTGTACATTTCGCTGGTTATCTTTTTTTCCACCTCTGCAATTTCCTCTTTAGTCGGCCAAATGTCTTTTAGAAAAACCGGCTTACCGTCTTGATCATTTCCAAGCGGATCATTGTTCAAATCCTGATTAACCGTTCCCGCAATAGCATAAGCTACAACCAGCGGTGGACTTGCTAAATAATTTGCTTTTATATGCGAACTGATCCTGCCCTCAAAATTTCTATTTCCTGACAAAACAGATGTAACGACCAAATCACCTTCATTGATCGCGTTAACAATATTTTCAGGTAAAGGTCCTGAGTTGCCGATACAGGTTGTACAACCATAACCTACTGTGTGGAAACCTAATGCGTCAAGCGCTTCGCTCAAACCTGTTGCCTGCAGGTAATCCGTGACAACACGTGAACCAGGTCCAAGAGAAGTCTTAACCCACGGCTGACGTTTCAAGCCTTTTTCAACTGCTTTTTTAGCGAGCAGACCTGCGGCCAGCATCACAGATGGATTACTTGTATTTGTACAGGAAGTGATTGCCGCAATCACCACTGAGCCGTGTTTAAGTTCTCCGGATTCAATACCCTTTATCGGAACCGCGGTTTCGAGTTCGTTACGGCTCAATTCAAATCCACGTTCTTTGGTGGATGCCTGCAAAGATTTTTGCCATTCTGGCTGCATCTGCGAAAGATTAACACGATCCTGAGGACGTTTAGGGCCTGCCAGTGCAGGTTCAACCGTTGAAAGATCAAGTTCCAATGTGTCCGTAAATTTTGGATCGGGCGAGTCATTCCTGCGGAAAAGTCCTTGTGCTTTAGAATATCTTTCAATGCGCTGAACCACGGCTTCCGGTCGTCCTGTACCACGTAAATAATTTAAAGTCTCATCATCTACGGGGAAAAAACCCATCGTCGCACCATATTCCGGAGCCATATTGGCCAAGGTGGCTCGGTCTGCCAGAGTCAGATTATTCAAACCGGCACCAAAAAATTCGACAAATTTTTCGACTACTCCTTTTTGCCGCAGCATTTCAACAACACGTAAAACCAAATCTGTCGCAGTTGCACCTTCCTGTAGTTTACCCTGTAGGCGGAATCCTATTACTTCCGGAATCAGCATATAAATCGGCTGACCAAGCATGACTGATTCTGCTTCAATACCACCAACTCCCCAGCCCATAACTCCAAGCCCGTTAATCATTGTGGTGTGGGAATCCGTACCAACAACTGTGTCCGGAAAACAAACACCGTCCCGGGACTGAACTACACTTGCCGCAGTTTCAAGATTGACCTGATGCACAATTCCGACGCCTGGCGGATAGACATTAAAATTGTCAAATGCCTGCTTGCCCCATTTTAGAAATTCATAACGTTCACGGTTGCGCCTGAATTCGATTTCCATGTTTTTTTTGAGCGCGCCTGAACTTCCAAAAAAATCAACCTGTATCGAGTGGTCTATCACCAGATCAACCGGCACGCGTGGATTAATCACACTTGGATCACCGTTCATCGCTACCATTGCGGAACGTAGAGAAGCCAGATCAACCACTGCAGGAACTCCTGTAAAATCCTGTAAGATTACTCTGGTTGGTTTAAAAGGAATTTCTTTTGATGATTTTTCATTTGCATTCCAGTTGGCAAGTGCAGTCACATCTTCCGGACGTACCTGAAAATCATCAACATTACGCAACGCCTGCTCAAGCAGGATCCGGATGGAAAAAGGGAGACTGTCTACTGGTCCTATTCCATCCTTCTGCAACTTTTCCAAACTGTAAAGTGCGGACTTGCCTTCACCACTTTCAAAATCTACACGGCATCCAAACTGATTATCTGACATGGTTCCTCAAAAACAAGATAACTCCAAAAAGCCTCATTGAATCAGCATTAACTCTGAAAACTTTTTGTAATATAAGTAAAAACTCAATTAAGAATTTACAGAGCTTCTGGTAAAAGCTCAAGTTTATATGATTTAAGTTTAGACACTCTGCAGTCTAAAAACTGATGCTGAAAGATTAAAAATAAAGCCTAGTACCTTGAAGACTTCAAAGAAATGAGTGATAATAATGAGTACAATAAATTTTATTTTAACTGTCTTCAAAGCTTAAATTTAAGATAATTATGTTTAAACCTCTATTATTGATCACCTTAGTTTTATTAATCATAGGCACAGGACTTTTCTTTATTAAGGATCAAACAAACTATAAAAATTCACCAATTTCAGACGTTGGTGGACATAAATTATTAGAGAAGATTGACACCAAAGCCTTAAACCAGATCAATATTCAGGTTGAAGGTACCGCAGTGTCCCTGTTGCAGTTACAGGGAGGTGGCTGGCAGGAGAAGTCATTGAATTACGAAGCAGACACACAGCCAATTCAGGATTTACTACTCAATCTGTCACAAATACGTCTAGGTGACCTGGTGACTAACAATCCTGATCATCATGAACGATTCCGCTTAATTTCACCGCCTGAGAAACTGGAAGAGTGGAGTAAAGAACGTCACGCTGATTCTGTTACACTTTTACACGGTGACGGAACATTGATTTTGAGTTTACTGCTTGGTAAGGAGCGCGATAATGGTGAAGGACAGTATGTTCGTCACTCTGGATCTGACAAGGTATATCTGATTCAGGAACGTTTGTCAGTTGACTCTGCAGTTGACGATTGGTTGATAAAAGATTTGCTCGCTTTAGAGTCTGCTCAGGTCGCAGGCCTCAAACTCCAAAACGGTGAGGAACGCTCCTTTGCTGTAAATCGAGACAGTGCGGAAGCAGAATGGCAGCCTGACGCTGAAAACGTAAATACTCCTGATGCAGAGCAAATAAAGAAGATACTTGATAGACTTGCACTTCTTTCTTTTACTAAATTATATAAAAAAGATGTAGTGCCTGAGAAATTGGAAGACTCTGTAATTGTGGAAGAGACATTGTTAGTTTCGTTATTTGATGGCAGGATTTACACTTTGAACTTACAAAATAATGTTGCCCCCAGTGGAAATTATATTTTGAGCATGCGTATGGGGATTTTGCAGGATGAGATTGGAAATGCAAATACTGAAGACTCAAATCTTCGTCAGGAAATGGATCTCTTTAACAAGAAAGTGAATGGACGTATTTTTGAGATCAATTCCTGGGAAGGGAATGAACTTTTACTCAGTGATCAGTGATTCAGCAATTTTCCAATTTCGAGTAGATAATAATGTCAATCCAGATGACTTCCGATCACACTGAACTGACCTTCCACTATATGCGTTTGGAAGGTCAGGTAGAAACTTTGCTGGACTTTTTGCTACGTCGATTTCGATATTTAGACGATCAGGAGTGGCGTAAGAACATCAAAGCTCAACGTCTCTGGGTTGATGGTAAACTAGGTCGCGCAAATTTGAAGTTACGCAGCAATCAAAAAATTGTTTATTTGCGTCCGGATTATCTTGAACCGGAAGTAGATCCGCATTTTGAAATTATTTTTGAGGATGATGCGTTAATTGCTCTGAGCAAGTCAGGAAACTTACCGACCAGTCCTTCTGGTAAATACTTTAAAAACACTCTCGTCAGTTTGATCAAAGCTCAGTTTGGCTGGAAGAAACTTTATACACTTCATCGACTTGACCGTGAAACCAGCGGTGTTATTGTTTTTGCGAAGAGACATGAAATTGCCCAAACGATGGCAGCACATTTTCGTAATAAGCGGATCAACAAAATTTACTCTGCTGTACTCAGTAATCATCTTCCGGATAATGCTGAGCAGGAAGTAGCTGAGGTCTACATTTCACTGCCGATTGGTCAGGATATAAAGAGTGATATACGTATCAAACAAAGTGTAAATCCACAGGGGAAGACCTGCCAAACCCATTTCAGGGAAATTAAAAAAATGGGTGATTATTCCTTGGTTGAAGTGCGTACGTATACAGGTAGAACACACCAGATTAGAGTTCATGCTGCTCACCTTGGTTGTGCTATTGTCGGGGACAAACTTTATGGTCTACCGAATGATGGTTTTATAAATTGGCTGAGTGAAGGTGATGATTATCTGCGTGCACAGAATTTTCCGCTCCACAGACAGTTACTGCATGCGTTGGAAATACGTTTTCCCCACCCGGTAACAACTGAAGAAGTAGTAATACGCGCAGAGGATAAAAATTTGATATCTGAATTAAATCAAAGTCTTTAAACGAAATTTTACACCTACTTTCTTGTTAAAATAATGGATAATTTAGAAACAGTAAAACTCTGGGCAGAAAACCCATATTTTGACACTGAGACTCGCTCAGCAGCAAAAAAACTTCTGTCTGATGACAAACAAAATGAACGTGAAGAATGTTTCGGCAGTCTGCTAGAATTTGGCACAGGAGGACTTAGGGGAATCATGGGTGTTGGCACAAACAGGATAAACCGCTACACCATACAAATGGCAACCGAAGGTGTAGCGAGGATCATTAATAAAAAAGGGAAAGAGTCTGACGCATCTGGTGTGGTCATCGGTTACGATTCACGTCATCGCTCATTTGAATTTGCGAAAGTCAGCAGCCAGGTACTAGCCGCACACGGGATCCCAGTTTTTTTGTTCCGCGAAATTGCTCCAACACCACTTGTTTCATGCGAACTTTTGCGTCGAAAAGCCATCGCTGGAATCATAATCACTGCGAGTCACAATCCTCCAGAATACAACGGTTACAAGGTTTATTGGGAAAATGGCGGGTTGATCGTGCCTCCGGAAGACACACAGATCATTGAAGAAGTCCGGAGCATTAAACGAATCGATGAAATCCCAACAGTTCCTTTTGAAAAGGCTCTGCAGGAAGGTAAAGTGGAGTGGATCGACAATCAAGCTGACGAGTATTTTTTAGAAAATGTCAGGAAATTAAGTTTGGGTGATCGTGAAAATAATAAGAAATTAGGCGTAGTTTTCACTCCGCTTCACGGAACAGGTGGTCGACTGGTTCCTGAACTGCTGCGGCAACAAGGCTTTGAAAAAGTGAAAGTTGTAGCAGAACAAATGCTTCCTGATGGCGATTTCAG
Organism: SAR324 cluster bacterium; assembly: GCA_028822475.1. GTDB lineage: Bacteria > SAR324 > SAR324 > SAR324 > NAC60-12 > Arctic96AD-7. Next base: position 2,628 of record JAPKDT010000016.1, on the reverse strand, counting down.
TACAGTTACATCACCAAATCCGGAAGAAAAAAAATCCTTTGCAATGGCTCAGGCTACTGCTTCTGAAGATGATGAGCTCATCCTGGCCAATGATCCGGATGCGGACCGTCTCGGTGTTATGGTACGTGATGCAGAAAAAAATTGGCAGTGGTTATCAGGTAATCAGATTGGTGTGCTGATTCTCGACTTCGTCATTTCCGCTTTGAAACTTCAGAAGCGTCTACCTCAAAAAGGAGTTATCATCTCCACTGTCGTGACTTCTCCGCTTGTTTCAAAAATGGCCAAGGAAAACGGCTTAAATGCAATTGAAGTTTTAACAGGTTTTAAATGGATTCGACAAGCCGCTTTACGTTTTGAAAAAGAGCAGGGCGGAAAGTTTGTCTTTGGTATGGAAGAAAGTCACGGTTTTTTAATGGGAAATCATTCCGGTGATAAAGACGGGGTATGGGCCTCAATGGCTTTTGCTGAAATGGCGGCTGCATTGAAAGAAAACAAGCTGACCCCAATAGACAGGCTAAATCAAATTTATCAGCAATACGGGGTGCATCTGGACGCACTCGGGACACAAACCTTTAAAGGCACAAAGGGTATGGCGAAAATTCAACAGATAATGCGGGAATTACGCAATTCTCCTCCGGAAAGTGTCGCAGGACAAGCCGTAGTTAAAATTACAGATTATCTGGAAAACAAAATAATTTGCGGAAATGAGACTAGACAAGGTCCCGGATTGCCTCAGTCAAATGTGATTGCACTCGAATTGGCAGATAACTCAAGAATAACAGCCCGACCTTCTGGTACTGAACCGAAAATTAAATACTACTTTAATTTACAGGGCAAAGATTCTGAAATGTTAAACAGACGACTTGCAAGCATTCAGGCCGATTTTATTAAAGATTAATGAGCAGTTATTCATCTTCAACTACACTCAAATTTTTAATTGTATTTTTACTTTACGGACTCTTGTCGAATCCCTTACTGGGACAGAGTCTGTTTATTGAAGAGGCAGAGTCAACGGTTGTTATTCAACGGGACAATCTAGTAAGAGCAAAAGCCGAAGCACTGAAAGATGCAAAAGCACAAGTAATCCTGCAGGCAGTTGGGAGGTTTCTTGATTTTAACAGCACGGTTTCACTGAAACCTCTTTTGCAGCAGCATTTCCTGAAGCAGCCGGATTTTTTCATTGAATCAATTCGTGTAATCAGTGAAGGTAATACTTCCGACCTGACTGAATTCACTTTAAAGATAGAAACGCAGATTTTTCGTTCACGTTTACTTTCTGCTTTTCGTAAATTAGGGCTACCTACACAAGAAGAAAGAATCTCATCACGCGATGTATTTCTGCTTTATGATGCAGACAATGCTCTGCGTCAGCCAAAAGTTTTGGACAAATTTTTAGCACAGTTGCAGACAAGACTGAGCCCCTACCGTATTCGCACCAAAGTTATCATTATTGAAAACCGTGATTTTGCTCTTGCAAAGGGACTGCCTGCGCGGCTAAAGTTGTTGCCAAATAAGACCACCGAAAACAGCGAAGGTACAGCTTTGGCTATACTGGAACTTAAACTGCGACTTTCTCCACAAGCGGAACAATCTCAACCAGGAAAGCTAAGTGCGCAACTAATATTTTGGTCACAAATAGCAGACATTCCAGAGCCTTCCAGAAGCGCAACCAGAGCCCTCGCAAAGCTGTCCTATTCATCATGGAAAGTGGAAGAGATTATTCCGCTGATCCTTGACAAACTCATTCTTGAATGGACTCCCGTTATTCGAAAAACATTGGAGATGGATCAGGGGCTTGGTGAACTGCTAAAACTTAAGTTTAAAGGAATTCAAGGACCTATCGAAGAACAACTGTTAATTAAAACTTTATTTCAGAATAATCCACGTTGGGAAAAACTTAGTTTAGATACTATTTCGAGTAATTATCTTACTTATCAAGCTCTTTTTCTGGGAAAGCAGGGGACCATTTTAAGAGAATTTAATACACCTCCTGAAGCACCGTTTAGAATAACTTCAGTCTATTGGGAAAATACATTTTTAGTAGTTGAGGTTAAATGGAAAGAAATTCCAGCAACTCTAGAACCGTTCCTGAACACACTGTTGGAAAGCGGATTGTCCGAGTCAGATTCTACCACAGAAGAATTACCGCAACCAAACCTTCAGGTACCATTACGCACATTAAAACAAACCTACAGCCTGCCTTTAACAAACTCAGTTTATGACCACATTCGGCATCGGGGAGACAGCACCTTGTTCAAGATAGACTCTACATTTGACAATGAAACGGAGCAAGTAAACAAGGTGATCAGCCTGAGTTGGTCCCTTCTCGGAAAAACAAATCTGCGTCCGAAACTAACCTTGTTTGATCAAAACCGTAAACGTATAAAGTCCTACAGACTGGGAAAGAAGAAGAAATTTATGTTCAAATATAAAATGCCTGAAGGCAGCCAGGCATTTTATCTTAGAATATCTGATGAGGTAGGTTTCCTTGAAGATGTAACCGGGAGTTACATGTCTTTTCGTTACGTTCTGAGCATATATTAAGTTTTGACAGAGTGTTTAGCAGTTTCTTTTTTAGCAGTTTCTTTTTTAGCAGTTTCTTTTTTAGCAGTTTCTTTTTTAGCAGTT
>JAPKDT010000015.1 GCA_028822475.1 SAR324 cluster bacterium | reverse complement strand
AAAGGAAAAACATAGTCCAAACAGGAGTTTCATTTGCTAACCAAGGAACTAGCAGAAATAACCACGGAAGGATCATCAGCATGGTGATTGCGGAAAGACTTGAGATCTTTTTCCATAAAAACATGCCTGCCCAAACCAAGGCAGCAATGAGACCTATGCTGAAATTCAAAACTGCTAAAACTCCAAATAAAGTCGAAATTCCTTTTCCACCTTTAAAGCGTAGAAAAACGGAAAAAACATGTCCGCATACAACAACTACCCCAGTAATACTGAGTAATAGCAGCCGAGCTTCCGGAACTGTTTCGGACACAGAAAAAACTGTTTGGGCCAGTAAAACGGCGAGACTGCCTTTTCCGAAATCCAGCACAAAAGTCATAATTCCGGGTAATTTGCCACCAACCCGCATAACGTTTGTCATGCCGATGTTTCCGCTTCCTTGTTGGCGAATGTCAATTTTTAACCAGTAACGGCTGATCAACAAACCGAAAGGGATGCTTCCAAGTAAAAAGATAAAAATGAAGAAAGCAATTTGAAACATGTCTAAGTGAATTAGTGAGAATATTTTACCAGTTTGGTGTTTTTCGACTGGTTGCAGCCTCAATACCTTTTTCCTGAATTGCCCTTAAGAGTTCACGGTCGTCACGATGTTTAACCAGAGTTTGCGCACCTTTCAGTCTTTCAACAACTTTAGAATCAAGAACATCTGTCTGAACGAGGTATGAAATCCAATCTAAAATTTCACTGGTAGAAGGTTTACGGGTTAAATCAAGTTCACGTAACTGATAGAAAATTTCAATGGCTGCCGAGACTATTTTTTTATTTGCTCCAGGGTGATGCATACGGACAATTTCACGCAATCTTTCCGGTGGCGGAAACTCGATATACATGTAGATACAACGCCGAATAAAAGGAGCAGGCAAATCTTGTTCATGGTTGGATGTTATTACTATGATCGGCATGTTACCAGGTTCACAGGCAATTGTTTGCTGTGTTTCTGGAACAACAATCCGACGTTCGGAAAGTAAAAACAAAAGATTGTTGGGAAGTTCACGTGGAGCCTTGTCTATTTCATCCAGCAGTAGAACCGATCCCGGTGTAGAGAAGGCTTCTGCGAGTGGTCCCAAATGGACGTATTCTTCCAAGTTGTCCACTTTGCGTCCGCCAGTATCGATCTGCATGTCAATTCCGGCTTGTTTCATCTGGGCGTTGGCAACAGCAGCCTGTGTATCCATCAGGCGCTGAACTTCATCGAAGCGTGAAACGAGGAGCGAAACTTTGCTTTCTGAAGTAATCGGCACCTCAAATAAGGGTCGATTTTCTTTTTTTGCAAATTCCTGAGCAAGTTTTGTTTTGCCGGTTCCGGGCTCTCCTTCAAGCAATAGTGGTTTTTCCAGCAAGCGTGCAATGTGTAAAGCTTCACTTAATTTTGAATCCAGTAAATAAGTAGGTGTTCCTTTGAAAAGCTTTGAGCTCATATGTGATAATTATTTAGTGTTTGGTTGATAGTTATGTTAGCCAGTGTGTTTTACTTCATATACCTTATCTTTCAATTTGTTATAAATTTCATTAACTTCCATTTCAGGCATGCTGTCCCACTCCATGATCTTGAGAAAATGTTTACGCAATTTACCTCTGGAAAGTCCTCGTGTTTGCCAGCCTTCGTATATTTCATCCTGCGATGATTTCAAGGGACGTCCGTCAAGTTCTTTACGCATAAGGAACTTGACCGCACTGTCAGGACTGGAGAGGATAAATGATCTGTGTGCCTTGTCAGTGATGCGCCCTGTACCGTAGACTACATCTGAATCATCATCATCAGCCGAACTCGAAAGTGCCGATTCTTCTTCCTCTTCTTCATCAAAGGATTCTATGTCAGGTTCAAGCTCTATTTCAAAGGCTTCATCCTCCTCTGCGGTCATTTCTCCCGCGGCTGTCGGAGATTGTTCAACAGGTGCAGACGCCCCAGAAGGTCCGAGATAACCTGCACCGGCTGAACCCGCAAACTGAGATGTGGACATCCGCTTTTGAATTTGTCCTGGACTTGGAACCACAATTACTGCCAGCAACAGCAAAAAAGCAATCCCGAAAGTTATACTGTAAATCAACCCATTTACATACAGGTCGTGCTTATTTTTATCAAGATAATAGGTTGTGAGCTCCATACCCCGATAAACAAGATAACTTGATTCCGAGATACCGGCATAGCAGATCACAATTCCACCTACTGTTGCCGCAAGTCCGCCGAAGACGGCAAGAAGATATAAGTTAAGATAATTGACAGGCATTTGCACCTCTGAGATTGATCATTTTTTAAAATGGGAATTATCGTCGTTAATAGACTGACTTTCGCAAAACAGAAAGCCAAGCCGAGAAACAAACTATTCCTCTTGATCATTAATATCGTCAGAAATGCAAAAAACTTGAACGTTAATTACCAGACTGTTTTAAGCACACCACCATCAACGGCAAGACTTGAACCTGTTATGTAACTTGCTGCATCAGAGAGCAAAAATGCTCCGCAACGTCCAAATTCTTCAATGGTTCCATACCGTCCCAGCGGAATATTGGCATGGTTTGTCGCTTGTATTTGTTCAATTGAAACACCCTGCTTTTCAGAATTAAGGGCGTCCAAGCTTCTAATCCGATCCGTGTTAATACGTCCGGGCATCAGATTATTGAGACGAATGTTATCTGCAGCAAGTTGCGTGGAGAGGCTTTTCACCAGGCTGGTAACTCCGGAACGCATGACGTTTGAGAGAATCAGCACATCAATCGGTTCCTTGACAGACATTGAGGTAACCGTCAAAACAGAACCGCCGCCGCGTTCACGCATCGATGGTAAAGCTGCCCTGATCATGCGTACAGCACTGAAAAGATTCAGTTCAAACGCCGCCTGCCAGTCATCATCAGAAAAATCCTCAAATTTTCCTACGGGCGGTCCTCCGGCATTGACCACAAGTTTGTCGATACCGCCAAATTCTTTGAGCGTCGCATCAGTCCATTTTCGGATCGATTGTGGATTTGACGAGTCCAGAACATTAGCTAAAACAGGAACTCCAGTTTCGTTCCGGAGTTTTTCGGCTGCAGCTTCAATATCCTTTTCAGTCCGGCTGCCGATTGATAGTGAAGCACCTTCCTGCGCCAGTGCTTGAGCAATACCATAACCCAGCCCTTTGCTTGAAGCCGCGACCATGGCGACTTTCCCTTTTAGTTTTAAATCCATTTTTCTCCTTTTAAGGTGAATTAAAAATTTGAGTGTAAATACTTATTGAAATATTTTACCTCGATGATGTGCCTGTATCAGCAGCATAAAAAATAATAAGATAAATCCAGCCCAAACCCATTCTGCATATTCACGGTAAAACGAAAATTGGTGCTGAAGCTGTAATGTAGAGGTTAACGTACCTTCTTCAAAAAGTCCAAGCTGTTGGCTCATGTTTTTACCGTTTGCAGCAATGAAGACACTTTCGCCATTGTTGGAAGCAAAGACAACCGGCACCCGATTTTCGATAGCCCTCCAACGCAAAACCGCGACCATGTTGTCCGATGCGGTTGTGCGTCCAAACCAGGCTAAATTACTGAGGTTCAGTACCAGGTCTGAACCATTACGGACCATGCCGCGCATGACTGTAGGATTGAAAATATCGAAACAAATAGGAGCAGAAAGCTGAGTATTATCCGCCAAAGAGAAAACTGTGTATTCCGAGCCTCGATCAAACTCAGACATGTTGGCAATGTTTTGCCGGAGCCATGCGGCGATACCCGGGAACCAGTCTGAAAAAGGAATCATCTCACCAAAAGGTATCAGGAAAATCTTATTGTAGCGTCCCAGCACTTCACCGTTTTTGCCAACCAGCACCGAGACTCCATAAAATTGATGACCGGTTTGAGTAGGTTCCCAGTCCACAGTCGTAAATAAAATGTTGGCTTGATGTTCCTGTGCAAAAGACGACACTTTATGACGAGAGTTTTTAGACTTGAAATAAGCATCCGGAAAGACAGATTCCGGCCACACCAACAATTTTTCTGTGCTTGTGTTTTGAGGAAGTTTTGCGAGTGCTTTCCTCGAATCATTCAGCAGACTTTCCAAATTTTGCTGCCGTTTTGAATGAGCAAGTTCCGGATTAGATGCTAGATCCTGAAGTGAAAAATTAGGCTGAATAACGAGCACGGTCAAGTTTGAGCTTTTTGCATTGGTTCCTGGAATTTTTTTTTCCAGGTTGTAAGTTCGCCACGCACCGTAACCTAAACCAATGATCCATAAAAGCAAATATAGAGTTGAAGCCTGCAGCATTTTTTTGTGACTGATCTTTCCTGATTTCCAACGCAGCCAGCCGATTAGGAGAAAAGCCAAACCGGAGTTGAAAAGAAGGAGTCCGGAAGATCCAATTATATCCGCAAGTTGTTCAATCCAGGGAAATTCACTAAAGGTCAGCCCTCCGTAATTCCAATGAATCAAGCGAGGATACCAGGGATCAAGCGCGAGTACAAACGCAAGCCGAAGCGGCAAGTCCCAGTTATTGAGTTTTCGGACTAAAAGTAGCGGAATTCCGAAATAAACAAACAGCTGAAAACCTACTTCAAGTCCGTAACCGACACCTGTTATCATTAAGGCCACAGGCCAGGGTGTCTGCCCAAAAACGTGGATGCTGTTGGTTATCCAATAGCTTCCAATTGAAGCGGCAATTCCTCCAGTTAACCAGCAAATTCCAAAAAACAGTAAGGCCCGTTTCCGGAAAGATAAATTCTCTTCCGTATGGAGTTTCTCCAAAGTGAAGATCAAAGGAAAAAGCGAAATTAATCCCAGCCAGTGTGTGCCGAGTCCCGGTGCATTCAGACCAAGCATGACACCTGAAATTAAACTTCCTGTCCAAAAAAGTTTTTGCAAATTTTGCCTGGAGTTTTGTTTTTTGACGTTTTTGTTCATGATTTGTAGTGACCGACTTGCATGCTTTTGACGTTAGTGTTTAAAATGGTTAACACAGATTTACATTGACAGAAACATTCCGCACATTTGTGGAAAATAAATAGGAGAGCTGATGATTAGTTTAACACCATATTCTCGTGAAAATCCTGTAAAAGTATCCCTGGAAGATTATGAAAAGCTGGTTCATATGAATGAAAAAGGCTGGAGCCATTGCGATTCAAAAGAAGAGTATCTGGCAAAACTACATTATCTCCGTGAAGGATGTGCCCAGGGAAAAATTACTGAAAGTGATTTCCATGAACGGGAAGAAAAGATGGTTGTCGGTTACTGGAACAGAGGAAGTTGACCACCAAGATTCTTTTTCAGCTATAGTACAAAAAGCGGTATGTGATCACCGCAATAGCTTAACCAGTTCATCGTTACCACTTGTTTTCGCCAGCGTTAAGGCACTCTCACCGTCAGGTGTCTGAATGTCTGGGGACGCTCCAAGTTCCAGCAGACTTTTGATTGTCCTCACTTTCCCACGTTTTACTCCAATCATCAGCGCTGTTTCACCAGCACTGTTTAATGAGTCCAGCAGAACTCCCCGTGAGATTAGTTCATGCATTATCATTGAAGCACCTTCTTCTTTTTGGCCGGAACCGTAACTGGTTTCGCTTTCTTCAATTTCTACATCACTCATCGCCATCAAGTGCCAGATACCGTTGCCATGGGTGTCTTTTTGATCCCATTTTTGTCCAGCATCCAAAAGCTGAATTACAAGTGACAGATGATTGTTGCTTGCAGCAAGCAATAAAGCCGATCTCCCGGAGGTGTCTTTTAACATTGGGTCAGCGCCAGCGTTCAGCAAAATATCTACAGTTTTTTCATGACCATTCAAAGCTGCAACCATAAGAGCTGAATGGTGAAACATCAGTTCAACTTCGTCAATTACGGCGTCTGCTCTCATCAATGCAAGCAAAACCTCAGAATGCCCGTATCTGGCAGCCTGAATCAAGGGTGTCCCGCCTTCTCCGCTCATGTCAAATGCATTAACATGAAGATTTGCACCTTGTGAAAGTAGCAGCTCAACCACGAACAGATGTCCATTTTGAGCTGCTCTTAGCAGGGCCGTTTTTTCATTAACATCTTCTGCGTGAAAATCTGCTCCGTATTGTATCAGCAGGTTTACAATTTCACGAAAGCCTTTGGAAGCGGCAAGTATCAATGCGGATTCTTGCCAGCGGTTTCTGTTTTCAACTTTTGCTCCAAGTTCGAGTAACAGTTTAACTATCTCCAGATAACCGTGGGCTGCTGAAATCATTAAAGGTGTATTTCCTATAAAATCGGTAGTATTTAGCTCAGAATTCTGGCGCCCATATGTCGGGTGATGGAGCATAAGATTTACCAATTTTTCTTCTCCGGTCATTACCGCAGACATCAGAGGTGTCTGTCCCTGTGAATTTTTTAAGGCTGGATCTGCACCATGTTCCAGTAGAATCCTGGCTGTTTCCCAATGTTTTCCTTGTATAGCAAGGGATAATGGTGTTTCATCCTGTGCAGACAATTTATCAATTTCAGCATTTTCTTCAAGAAGAAACACAACCATTTCCTTGTACCCACGCTGGGATGCATAGAGTAAATTCTGATTTAAATCAGCACCGTGTTTGATCAACGTTTTTGCAGTAGAAAAATGACTCTGCAGTATTGCGTGTGCCAAAGCAGTTTTTCCGTGCAGATCTTTTAATTTTACATTTGAGCCTTTTATTAACAGGTCTTGCACCACATTTTCGTGTCCTTGAAAGGTTGCCCAAATAAGTGGTGTTGCCCCATCAGAACCGCGTACGTCTATACGGGCCCCTTTTTCTACTAACAGGCTTACAATTTCCCTATAACCATTTAGAGCAGCCCAGGTTAGCGCCGTCCATTTGTCTTTGTCCTGAGCTCCGAGATCGGCACCTTTGTTAATGAGAGTATTTACTGTGTCAATATGCCCTCCTCCTGCCGCCAGCATAAGAGGTGTCCAACCGGAATCATCAGGACTTTTTTCAGGACTACCGTTTATTTTTGCACCACCTTTAAGCAGAAGTTCCACAATTTTTGAATGACCTTTATTTGCGGACCACATCAAAGGAGTCCATCCTTGAGAATCACGGATTTCTGTATTTACCCTTAAATCTAGCAATATTTTTACTACTTTAAGGTGCCCGTGTGAGACTGCATAAAAGAGATTTTCCTCATTATCAATTTCTTTTTTACTGAGGAATTTAACCAGTGACAATTGTTGATTTTCTGCCGCATAAGTCCAGGCGGTCCGGCCAAAGAGGTCACGAAAATCCAGTCGACTTTGCTCTCGAAGCAGCAGTTTGGCTATTTTAATGTGGCCTGCGCCGGCTGCGGCCATCAAAGCGGTTTGTTTGACTAAATCTCTGGCATTTACGTCCGCACCTTTTTTGAGCAGAAATCTGGTCAATTCCAAACTACCCTGAGCAGTTGCTGTCATCAACGGCGTGCGTTTTTTAAGGTCTGGAGTATTGACGGGGATTCCGGATTTAATTAACAAGCTCGCTGTTTTAAAATGTTTGTTACTTAAGGCCAGTAACAGTGCATTTTCTCCCTGTTTGTCAACTGCTGCCAAATCGGCTCCGGAAGATAACAATTTATGTACTGTTGATTCCAGACCGTACATTGCTGCGAGAAGCAGCGGGGTTCTTTGGAATTCGTCTTCAAGAGTATCTGTTTTTGCTCCAGCCTCCAGCAGTAACTCTGCAATTTTTTCATGTCCGGATCGGATTGCCCAAATTAAAGCAGTTGATCCATTGAGCGAAGTTAAATCTACTATTATTCCCCGCTTAAGTAAGAACTGCACAATCTCAAAATGACCATTCTGGGCTGCATACATAGCTGATGACATGGCCAATTTGTTCTGAAAGTCAGCTCGCGCGCCGTGTCTCAACAATGTTTTTAAAATTTCCAGCTCACCTCGTTCTGCTGCAAACATTAAAGCTGTCCACTGCTGATTCGTTTCTGCATTTGGATTTGCACCCTGTTGGAGTAAAAAGCTTACAGTCTCAGGACGTCCTTTATATGCTGCCTGAATCAAGGCTGTTTTCCCCAGGGTATCAGTGTCATTCAGCCGCGCTCCTTTTTCGACAAGAAATTTTACGATTACTTGTGCTCCAATTCCAGATGCAAACATAAGAGGTGTTACACCTTGAAATTCATCGGTTCCGCGGATGTTTATGCTGACACCTTCGGACAAAACACTTTCTACTGCAGGCACACTGTTAAGTATGGCCAGCATCAGTCGTTTCCAGTCATCACGGCCTTTAGTACTGATTAAAAAATTTTCCAGGCGATGGCTTTCCTGAGGCGTAATTTGCTCAGAAGAGCTTTGTGCATAAGCCGGAGAGGATAAATAATTTCCAGAGGGAGCTTGGAGTAAAGTTACAAAAGTAAGATAAAAAAACGAAAAAAGCAGCAACTTCGGAACTGAAGAGGCAAATGAGGAAGCACTGAGCCAAAAATATTGTGACTTCCGGAAGAACCTGAATGAGCAAACTTTACTCATTGTTTGGTGTCGAGGCACGAGATGACAAACCATTTTCAAGCTGAGCTTCTTTTGAATGCAGACTACCACTGATGTTGAGTAAAAGACCTGTTAAAAACATGGCTACCACAAGAGAAGTACCGCCGTAACTTATGAAAGGAAGCGGCAAACCCTTAGTCGGAAGCAGTCCGACAACAACAAAGAGGTTAAGGATTATTTGCAGACTGAGAATTGTAGTTGCACCAAAAGCCAGGTGTTTTCCAAATGCATCCTGAGCATTCCACGCAATCCAGTAACCACGCCAAATAAAAACAACAAACAGAATGATCAGTACACAAACCCACAAAAATCCTAATTCTTCCCCAATGATGGCAAAAATAAAATCAGTGTGAGCATCCGGAAGAAAAAGTCGTTTCTGCAGGCTCTCACCTAGTCCTCTTCCAAGCCAGCCTCCTGTTCCAAGTGCAATGAAGGATTGAATAATTTGGAATCCTGAATCATACGGATCATCCCAAGGATTCAAAAAAGCTAACATCCGCCTTACCCGATAGGTGTGTGAAGCAATCAGCAAACCCCCGATAATTCCTACACCGATGAGGCTGGTGAAAATATGAACAGGTCGACCCCCACCCACGTAGAGCATCAGCAAAACTGTAGTAGCTATCAAAACAACTGTCCCAAAGTCCGGTTGCAACAGGACTAGGAAAAGGTAAATTCCAGTGACAATGAAGTTTGGTGTTAACCCGCGGAAGAATGAAGCCAGTACTTCCTGTTTACGCTCCAGATAAGAAGCTACGTAAATAATCAAAACCACTTTCAGTAGTTCGGCAGGCTGCAGACTGAATGAACCCATGCGTAACCAGCGTCGACCACCTTTAACTTCGTGTCCTATTTCAGGAATCAAAACTAGGATCAGTAATACCAGCATGCCCAGCATAAACCAGATAGAATACTGCTGCCATTTGTGATAGTTAACGATCAGCGCGACTCCCATCACGGCAAGTCCAACCAATATGTGAATCAGGTGCTTGTACAAAAAGTATTGACCATCATTGTATTGAAGATCAGCATAAACGCCACCTGTGCTGTAAATCATTACTGTACCCCAGGACAGCAAAAACAAGGTTGCTCCAATCAGAGGTAAGTCATAACGGGTATGCATATTTTAGCAGGGAAAAGAGTGTGTTCTGTAAAGAACAAAGTAAAATTTTACGTTGAGAAAATTAGCTGAAAGACGGACCAGACTGATTTATTTACAAACAATAAAGTATATCGTTGATCTTAAGAAGATTCAAATGCACATTTCATGAGTTTTTGAGCAAAAGCCTCAAGTTGCTGCGGATTTTTCTCACGATCCGTAAATATTTCGATAACCGCAGATTTGTTTTCACTAACAGCTTGTCGATAATCTTTTACAAAACCACTGATCGAATCAGGTCTAAAATAATTCAAACCAAACATTTCAGCAACTGACAGGAAGTCATTGGAGTGGGGTGTGCCGAAAAAAGTTTCGAAAATGTCAGTTTGCCGGGCAACAGGCAGGAATGAAAAAATACCGCCACCGTGATTATTGAGCAAAACTACTAAAACCGGCTCAGTAGAATCCGCGAGCAGTTTGAAAGAATTTAGATCGTGCATAGCAGACAAATCACCTATCAGCAGGCTTACTGGACGTTGAAGACCGGAGGAATATCCGCAGGCGGAAGCGATGAGACCGTCAATCCCGCTGGCACCACGGTTGAGGGCCGTTGGAATGTCTGCTCCTTTTCCGGATCCAAGCATATCCACCGCTCTGACAGGAATGCTGTTGCCGATAAAAAATCCATGAGTTTCAGAAATTATTTCAGTCAGCCTGCGTGTTAAAGCAAAATCATCAATCTCCTTTGTTTCAGAATTTAAAGGAAAATGCTGCTCCAACATAGTTTCAACTTTTGCAGAAGCCTGAAGCCACTGTTGTGTTTTTAAGGGAATGTCTTCGGCTCTTTCTTCAAGTTGTAATTTGCGGACGAGTTGCTCACAAAATTCTGCGATTCCACTTTCAATTCTCCAGCGGAAATTATGTGACTGATCGTGGCGTTCAGTATGGTCTGCGATCCAGACCATTTGTGCTGCCGGATTATTTTCCCAATGAGTGAGCCAGCGTTTCGATGTCGGAGGAAAGCCGATGTGCCAAACTGCTTCAATTTCCGAGTCTACTGCATCCAGATCCTCGATTAACAATTGATCATAATACGTGATCCTGTTCGGACAATTATCTCCCAGACGCAAACCGGAAGTGACATCTGCAAAAACTGGCCAGGCTAACTCTTCTGCAAGTTTTCTGAGCGAATCGAGGGAATCAGCAGGAACTCGCCCAATGCTTAGAATTCCAGACTCCGGGCGGTTTTTTAACAAGTCATTTATTTCATCGTTTGGCAGAATTTTGTTGAAAGTCGTATTCCGGACATATACCTTTTGTTCCACAATCTTATCAATTTTACTGATTGTTTTGTTTTCGTCATTTTCGAAAAAAGGTTCGCGGAATGGAAAATTCAACTGTACCGGTCCGGACACGGGTTGCAGTGTTTTGGTGACGGCATGATCAATCGTGGAAAGTAATGCTTCAGTCTTGAATTCCGGACAAGGGCAACCAGGGTCAAAAAACCAGCGGACGTGTGTTCCAAAAAGAAAAGTTTGGTTGATGGCTTGATTGGCTCCGGTGTCACGAAGTTCAGGGGGGCGATCGGAGGTCAGCAACAACAGGGGAATTTGCTCAACAGAAGCTTCGATAACCGCCGGCAAATAATTTGCTGCGGCAGTTCCGGATGTGCAAATCAGCACTGCCGGACGACCACTCGCACGGGCATGACCGAGGGCGTAATAAGCAGCAGCGCGTTCATCGTAGAAGATAACAGATTTTGCACGCGGATTTTTTGCGACTGCGACGGTTAAAGGTGTAGAGCGTGATCCCGGAGAAATACAAAAACATGCCGTATCGTTCCGCACCAATTCTTCAATAATCAGTTCTCCCCAACGTTCATTCAAGTTCACGATCGTCCCAGTAAATGTTGCCAACTTTGGAGTTTGTCTTCAATCTCCCTCCATTCTTCTTCCGGAACTGAGCCTTCAACAATTCCTGCTCCGGTAAAAATTCTCAATGTGCGCCCGCATAATAACCCGGATCTAATTCCTACGGCAAATTCCGCCTTACTACTGCTGATCCAGCCAACAGGCCCTGCATACCATCCTCGGTCAAAAGGTTCCAGCTTTCGGATAAGTGCCCGGGCCTTTTTATCAGGTGCGCCTGATACCGCAGGTGTCGGGTGAAAAGCAGGTAGCAAATCGGAATCATTGATCTCCTCACGCAAGACTCCCTGCACCTTGCTTTGCAGGTGCTGAACATGCCTCAGTGGGAGACGTTCCAAATAACTTAAGCGTTCAGTTTTCCGGCAAAACTGCTGTAGTAAACTTTCCATACGTTCCAGAACCATCAAATGTTCTCGCTGCTCTTTTTCACTTTCACGAAGCTCTGCAGCCAATCTTTCATCTTCTTCCAGAGTTTGACCGCGGGGACGTGTACTGGCAATGGCTTCACTTTCAATTTTACTTCCTGATCGTCTGTAAAGTAACTCTGGTGTGATTCCCAAAAATGCTTGGCGCGGAGCAAGTTGAAAGCAAAAATGAAAAGCTTGTGGCGCTTGACGTCTTAGTTGATGCAGGAGTTCAGTCGGATCATAGTCTCGAGCCAAACTGAAAACAGCAGCACGTGCAAGTACAACTTTGTCTAATTTTCCTGAAGAAATGTTTTCAAGACCTTGTTCAACCAGTCGGCACCATTGACGATATTCAGGCAGGTCATGACGTTCCAGCCGGATCAAAGGACTATCCGGAATCGAGATTTCTTCAACACGAACGGACTCTAGCATTTTTTGCAAAATCTGCAGCTTTTCGTGAATATCCTCTCCGTAATAGATATGACAGGCCAGCATCGCTTTTTCATCAACAACGCTTAATTCGACCATCGGCAAAGTAAAATGTGCTGTCCCCCAATCCTGCCATTCTGTTGATTTTGTCGCCTTTGAGTCAAAACGCATTCCGCCAAAAAAACGGACAGCTTTCGGTGAATTCTGCAGATAATTACTCACAGTCAGTAATGTTTTTTCGTAACCATCTTTGCCGTCTTTAACCTCAAGTGCCACACCAATTCCAGCAAACTGTTCTTTTTGACTGCGATTTCCCCAAAAAATTTTACGTGAACAATCCTGCAGTGTTAGCCATTCCAGCGGGTGAGCATTCTCCACCGCTACTTCCAACCGCACAATATCAGAATTACCAGGGACGGGTTTCTCATTTGAGGCAACCCACGTATTTAATTTTTTTAATAACGCACAACGAGCTTCTTCAAGTGATTGGTATATTTTGGCTTTCACAGTTACAGCTCAGATCAATTTATCAGCAGGTTTGTACGCAACATGAACAGTGGAAGCCCCAAAAATGAAATCATTAATTTCCGCCTGCTTAAATCCTGTCTCAAGCATCATACGTTTTAGTAATTCTTGATGCGGATATTTCAACGAAGAATGCGGCAGATACTGAAACATTTCCTGTCCCGGCATCAACATATTTCCAATCAAAGGTACAACACGGAAAAAATAAAAGTTATTTAGTTCCGCGATTATTGGCAAGCGAACTTTGCCAACATCTAGGCTAACCAAAACTCCACCAGGCTTGAGAACACGTAATATTTCTCGCAGACAACCGTTGAGGTCAGGAACATTACGCAGACCATAACCTATTGTCACGGCATCAAAATTTGCATCTGGAAACGGAATATTCATGGCGTCACCCTGCAAATACTGAATACTGGAATTACTGCTGTTTTTGGACTCCGCAATTTTAAGCATTTCTGTGGATAAATCGAGACCGGTTACTTTACAGTCCGGATGTTGACGTAATATTTCACGGGAAATATCTCCTGTTCCGCAACATAAATCCAAACATTCATCATCAGCTCTGAGTCCAGTTTGCCGTACAACGAACCTTTTCCAGTAGCGGTGCATACCAAATGTGATGACATCATTAAATCGATCATACTTTTGAGCGATTTCATCAAACTTTTCTTCAACGTATTTTGATTTATCTTCAGTGGTAGGAAGGGTGTATGCCATTGAATATTAATTATTATTTTTAACAGAGGAAAAGAGGGACAGATTTTTATCTGCTAGTTCTTTGAGATCAAGCCGGTAATAACTCGCTAAACAGTGTAGCTTGCAAATTTCATTTTCAATTAACTTAACAGCGGAATAGATGTCAGGCGCGCAGGCATTTACGTCCGCAATTCGGTGACCCATTTCATAATTCTGATGATTCGCCATGTAAAGCTGTCCGTTCTCTTGGTCAACTTCATTCCACCATAAATCACACTCAAGAGGTGTTGATACATCAACCGGTAATTTTGGTACAGAAGGCACCACATATGGATAACCGTAGCCAGCCAAAGTTAAAGAGCAGCCAAAATATTTTTCGGAGGACCAATCTAGAACAGGAGTTTGATTACGTACGACATTCAACAGAGTTTTAACAGGATTTTTTAACATTCTCAAAAGGAGAGCGGTAGTAGTAACTCCCAGACGAATATTATATTCAATCGCGTGCCAGACACCGTTTTTTCTAATTGCTGTGACCTGTAAAGGGCCTGTATAGCCGGTTTTTTCAAACCAGGGTTTAAGCGGATGAATCAGCTCTCGTGCCAGTCCATATTTATCCTCCGGATCCTGTTCAACAATTCCGGCCAGCGGTGCCCCAGCCAGCGGTCCCATATCGCCTGTAAAAGCACGTTTGAATTCCTGATTTGTTACCAAACTGTTGATCTCACCACCACTGATAAAAACAAAATGTCCTGCTTCTTCTTTTCCGAGATATTCCTGCAGAAACAATCCTTCCGCATAATCCACCCGTTCAATCCAGCCCAGTGTATCAGCCACACTTTCGCAGATTATGGCGTGGATTGGACTGAACGGAGAACAGATCGGATTTTTCAAAACATAAGGCCGGGGATCATCCTGCATAAGTTTGCGGGCCTCCAGTCGATTCTGCACATGGTGAAAAGCAGGCACTGGGATTCCGTACTGTCTGCACAATTCGGAGGACTCCTGCCGTGATATTTCTATGCGCATTGCATCACCAACAGGACAAAAAATGGGCCAACCCTGCTTGACTAAATCTGCTGCCCAAGGTTGTTCCGCCCAGGCCACTGCCTGTGGAATGATCAAATCCGGTTTAAATTTTTCAAACAAGGGCAATGGAGACGGATGGTCTTCAGAACTCCATGTTTGACCGAGAGTTGTGGGACCGTGGTGCCCATATGGACGTGTCAGATAACAAGCTGTTTCTGCACCATCTTCCTGCAGGATGGACTGTACCGCATGTGCAAAAGCACCCACTCCCAATACCATCACACGAGAAGTCATAACAATTTTATCTAACTGAATGTAGAAAGAATGCCGATGTCAGAGTAAATGACCCCACAAATAGGGGAATTCACCTTTTTTAAGAAAGGCAAAAAAGCTGTTTAACGAAGATTAATACTAACATACATAGTTATTTTCTCCAAGCCGTCTCTTCGTTCTGTGGTATTAGTATTTCATAGAAATATACGGAGGTTTTGCTAAACTTGTAGAAGAAATTTTTATGTGAAGTAAGTTTTTTAAGATATAAACTGAGACAACAATATAAAGAATTTGGGGAAATTGCTTTAAGAAAAGTATCTTAATTTTTATCTGTTATAATTGACATTTCAGTTCAAAGCATGAAACCTCCTATTTATCATTTCGAGAGTATAGATAAATATTTATAATATCAATGTGTAACTTGTAATAAAATTCTTTCTTTGCTCGAGCTGACAGAGCTATAGGACTTCTCAGGACTCCATTATAATTTGCAGAATATAATTGATTCAACGTGAGGCA
>JAPKDT010000014.1 GCA_028822475.1 SAR324 cluster bacterium | reverse complement strand
GATATTTTTATAGAGATAAAGCTTCATTGATTCTATCGTTCTATAGAACTTAAAATTGGCAGGTAAATGCAAATTTTACGCCATTAGCTTACCAAAACAAGCTATATTCTGGGATATTTGACAATAGTTAATTACTGCCATCTTACTAATATTAAACTAATATTCGCTTAGTTTTCCTTGACTACCCACTTTGAAAAACTTCAAGTCTGAATATTGGGAGTATGTGTCTCTCAGCCCATTCTAGTTATAGCAATAGATTACATAAATAACACACCATTCATATTACTAAATCGCTCCACTTTTGTGCCATTAAGTTTTATATTTGTGGAACGACTAATTTTCATCGCTGTTGGATTCCAACTCAACGCCCAGTCCATCGATAAGGCGGTTAACGTAAGCATAGTAGCCGGAAACCTGTACAATATCCAGAATGCCTTCATCGCTGAAACCAGCATTCCGCAACGATTGGACGTCAGCTTTTACCATGTTCCAAGGCTCTTTAGTAAGTTTAACCACATAATCCAACATAGTATTGTCCTGTTCGGATATGTCTGCGTTTTTGTAATCCTCGATAAATTTGTCAACAAACTCAGTATCACGTGTAATTTTACGAAGTCCCGCTCCGTGATGAACTATTCAGTAATGACACTGGTTAACATTAGAAACTACCACGGCTATCATCTCTCGGCGCTTTCGAGAAAGATCTTTACTGCCCTTCATCGCCGAACTGTAAAACTCGTAGTGCCCCTTTAGCGTGGAAGTGTTAATACTGTGGATACGTAGTATATTGTCCACACCGCCACTTGGCTCACGTAATTTATCGTACCAATCTTTAAGTTCGTTTTCCGCTTCGTCTTCCGGAATCATTTTAATCCATGCCATGTTTTCTCCTGAACTCTACAGTTTTAATTCTCAATAATTTAACCTGTTCAATTTTAAAATTGACGGCAATCATACTTCTCCAGAACTTTCTGTTTTTGTTTTAGAATAGTTTGGGTAGGTGTTTTTGGAGTTTTTCGGGAGGCTCTTTCCGAAAATACTTTCGCAGCGGATATGTATAGGTACTACTAAAAAAGGCCTGTCAGATGATTTTTATATTCTGAGAAGTCAACGTCGAAGCAGTAATTCATAGTTTGGAAACGTTCGCGGAAGCGGGCCACTTCGTCAGCTACATTTCTACCGCGGACAGCCTCTGTGAACATTCCGGCAAATTCCCGGAAATCTTCCTCCTTCATACCGAAACGTGTCATTTCGGCAACGCCCATCCGCAGACCTGAACTTGAAGTGAAACTCTCGTCAGAAGGAATTGCCTGATAGTTTACGATGATATTACTCTCTTCCAGTTCCTGCGCTACAGCACATCCCTGAGCATAACCTACAACCACAACGACTTGGTGGGTTTCTGTGTAGCCAACTTCCGGATCACCCTGGACTTCCAAGCCCTCAGCCTCAAGCGCCTTGGCAAAGGCTTTGGCATTTGCAATCACTTGCGGCTGATAGCTGTCCTTAAAAGCATTCATTTCAATTGCAGCCATCAACAAGCCCAGCAAGGTGCCAAGGTGGTGATTACTGACTGCTCCAGGAAATACACGTCGTTCAATCGCTTTCCATAACTCATACTCTGGAACATCTTCTTCGTACCTGGCTCCAATTACTCCACGCTGTGATCCATAAAAAGTCTTGTGTGTTGAACCGGTAATGATGTCTGCACCCTCAGCATAGGGATCCTGAAAATGTGGTCCAATCAAACCAAGAATGTGCGCCATATCGTACATAATGACTGGCCTTGATGTTTTTGTTTCAAGCATTTTGCGGATTTCCGCAACCGGTTCTGGATGCAGAATCATACTCTTGCCAAGGATTATCAGTTCCGGATTAAAGCGGTCAAGCAGGTTTGCGGTTTCATTCAGATCAATACTATACGGATTGTCCTCCAACACTGGGAAATTGATTACCGAGTATTTTTCTGTAACTGGATCTTTGGAGATATAATCCCGTAACGCACCCATTGGTTGAGAACTAAGATGACCACCTTTGCCGATGTGATTGTTCATCACCAGAGGAATCCGGCGCGGTTCGCTGCGTCGATCTGTCCTGTTAATAAAATCAACAAGAGCGCTGAAAATAGTCATATTCGCCATCTGACCGCTAATGACCCGCGTCTCTACCAAAGGGTAGCCCAGAAATTTCTGCATTTCCTCAACTAGTCGATCCTCAGCCCAAGCGATGAATTCGGTTCCTTGATAGTAAAATATTTCCTGTTCGAAGGCCGCCAGAAGTTCCTTATGCTCTGCGTAACGACCGCAAGGATCGGTTACCTGAAGCAGACGCACGAGCGTAGACTGAGTCATTTCTGAAGGAATCAGGTTAATGCAGCGCCGTTGTCGCCACTCGTGATTCTCCAGACTTTTCTTTAGTAACAGGCTAACCTGTTCATGAGAAGTGGCCGGTGCATGTACGTCACTTTTTGTTTCCCAATCACCTGGAATTGCTCGAAAGTACGGCGGTGCCTCCGAACGTCCATGCCAGCGGACCAAATGTGAACGAAGACGCCGCCCTCTGACTTCGACCTCCAGTTCCTGTTCTGCAGGTACTTCCGCATCAATATAAGCCAAAGCGATTGCTCTTCGATCCTGTTCATCTGCGATCCGCATAGTCGCGCCTTCGCCCTCAAATTTCCAGTAAGGCACCATCGTCCCGCTTGTGATAAAACCCACTTTTTTACCAGCTAAAAACACCGAATCACCCTGACGCGTAATGCCCTTGTCTTGCAGAGCAAGAGGTAAAAAACGGCGCGGCATCACGGTGGAAGGTTTATACTGCCCCATCCGGATTTTGCGAACCTCCTCGAACTGCGCCCGCAAAGCTTCGCGTCCCACAAAATCACCTTTTCGTCTGGAAAAACTCACTGCAACTGAAGTGAGCGGAAAAGCAAACGCCGGAATCTCTTTACCTTCCGGATCTACGCCAAATTCATGACCATAAAGCGGCATACCGGCTTCCAGTCGTAAAGTATCACGTGCTCCCAAACCTGCCGCGACTACCCCCCTGTCCTTACCTGCTTCCTCAATACGAGACCAGATTGCTTCCATCTTTTCCGCAGGTGCAAACAATTCAAAACCAATCGGTTCACCTGTATAACCAGTGCGTGCCAGTAAAACTTCTGTGCCTAGAATAGTTATTTTGGAGAGGCTGTTACGGAAAGTTTCGGGCATCGTGCCGTCCCGCTTTATCTCAGACAGAATACGAGCGGAAAGAGGCCCCTGAAAGGCAATCATCGCAACTTCTAGCGTTTCATCATATAAGCTTACATCAAAAGATTCCGCGTGTTCCTGAAAATGTTTCCAGTCCTTTTCACGGTTGGAGGCATTGACCACCAGAAAATATTCATCTCCTGGATGATAGAGATAAGCATCATCAAGCAAACCGCCGTTTTCGTTGGGAATCAAAGTGTACTGAGCCTGCCATGAATCAAGTGATTCCACATTATTGGTGAGAACGTGCTGCAAAAAACGCACGGTATCTTTACCACTTATCCTGAAGCGTCCCATGTGACTTACATCAAACAAACCTCCGTAACGTCTCGTGGAAAGATGCTCCTTGAGAATACCTGTGCCGTACTGCAGAGGCATGTCCCAACCACCGAAATCGATGAGCTTGCCTGCGTTTACTTTGTGCCAGGAATGGAGAGACGTCCGGAAAAGTTCCTCTGGGGAATTATTATTTTCAGTCATTAATATTTGGGATGAATTGAGGTGCTTGCAGTCAGTAATTCCAGTGTGCAGAATTTTGTCTTCATACAAGCGGAATGACTTGGATAACCATAAGTAAAAAGAACTTTATCACACAACAAAATAGGAGTCAAAAGTTATTTGCCTGATTATCCTCTAGAGAATACGCTTAGCTGAGAATAAAAGCAGAAACTCTTTTACTCTGGGGCCAAGAGTGATAGAGTTAAAAATTGAACAGTGTTTGAGTACAGTATTAATTAAGAGGATCGTATCAGCAATTGAGAATTAGAGCAAAAAAACTTGATTCCCCTACCTATTTTTCATAGAATCAGATTATTTTTAAATTCCATTTTTTCAAGAAAATTTTCAGGAGAATCTAATGACTAACATTATCGGCAACCATGTTGGAGGCTCAAGGGTGAGCCAAACTGGAGGAACTCTTCAAGATGTTTTTAATCCTTCAACCGGAGAGGTTTCCGCTCAGGTACGTTTATCAAGCTCGAAGGAATTGGATGATGTAGTTCAAGTCGCAAGTGAGGCAGCAGTTGCCTGGGGGGCAACACCTCCCGCGAAACGCGCGCAGGTCATGTACCGTTTCAAACGTTTACTTGAAGATAATGCTGACAAAATCGCCAGTTCCATCAGCAGCGAACATGGAAAAACACACGATGACGCATTAGGCGAAGTGGCCCGTGGAATGGAGGCCGTTGAGTTTTCCTGCGGAATTCCACATTTGCTCAAAGGAACTTTCAGTGAACAAGTTGCAACTTCAATTGATGTTTATTCAATTCCACAGTCTTTAGGCGTTGTGGCAGGAATCACACCTTTTAACTTTCCTGCAATGGTCCCTATGTGGATGTTTCCTAACGCACTTGCTTGCGGAAATGCTTTCATTTTGAAACCGTCTGAACGTGACCCCAGTGTAACACTAATTTTGGCTGATCTGCTCAAAGAGGCCGGCTTACCTGATGGTGTCTTCAGTGTGGTTCAGGGAGACAAAGTTGTGGTCGATGCCATTCTTGACAATCCGGAAATTAAAGCAGTCAGTTTTGTCGGATCAACTCCTGTCGCGGAATATATCTATACCCGCGGAGCAGCCAATGGTAAACGTGTGCAAGCTTTAGGCGGTGCCAAAAACCACATGATTATCATGCCTGACGCAGACATGGATCAGGTCGTTGACGCACTGATGGGTGCAGGATACGGTTCCGCAGGTGAGCGCTGCATGGCAATCTCTGTCCCTGTTCCTGTTGGAGAAAAAGTCGCGGATGAATTGATGGACCGAATGGTCCCTCTGGTTGAAAAATTACCGGTCGGCCCTCCGAGCGATCCTAATGCTGCAATGGGTCCGGTTATCACAAAACAAAGTTTAGAGAGGATTACTTCTCTGCTCCAGAGCGGTGTTGATCAAGGCGCAAAACTCATGGTGGACGGACGAGGTTTGAAAGTTCCTAGACACGAAAAAGGATTTTTCATCGGGGCTTCACTTTTTGATCAGGTAACTCCTGAAATGGACATTTATAAAGAAGAAATTTTTGGACCGGTTCTTTCCACTGTTCGTGTTGCTGATTATGAAGCAGCGATTAAGCTGATACACAATAATCAATATGCAAACGGCGTGGCAATTTTCACCAGAGACGGTGATGCTGCAAGGGATTTTGTTAACCGCATTCAGGTGGGGATGGTGGGCATAAACGTGCCGATTCCTGTACCTGTCGGTTACCACAGTTTTGGAGGCTGGAAAAAATCACTTTTCGGAAGCCACCACATTTACGGCCCTGACACAATTCACTTTTACACACGTCTCAAGGCGGTTACTTCACGTTGGCCGACTGGGATAAAAGCCGGTGCCCAGTTTAATTTTCCTACTATGTCTTAAAAAAGCGGCAGGTTGTTAAACCTGCTGTACATTAAGACAACCGATGACAACTTCCTGCTTCCAATAACGGAGAGGATAATTCCTGAGTGAGTAAAATGGAATTCATTAGCTTAACTGATTTAACTCCGATTATTCCTGAAATAATAGTGTTGCTGACTGCCTTCACTGTTTTGCTGGTTGATCTTTTTGCCGCTAAAAATAACAGATCCTTGACCCTGGCAGTAACCACGATCATCGGTTTAGTTTTGGCAATGTTCGCAGAAACACAGTTACATGGGAAGGACATCACGGGATTTTACGGAACAGTTGTCGCGGATGATTTTTCGATACTCTTTGAATTTATCTACATGAGTGTCGCCATCCTGACAGTCTTTGTTTCAAGGCATTATATCGCGGAAAATGAAATGAACTTTGGAGAGTATTACGTACTGCTCCTGACAGCTGTTTCCGGAATGATGTTTATGACTTCAGGACTTGATTTGCTGGTAATTTTCATTGGGCTCGAAGTAATGTCCATTTCCAGCTACATCCTGGTCGGCATGAAACGCAAGGTAGCTGAGGCCAATGAGGCTGCACTTAAATATTTACTGCTGGGAGCCTTTTCCACAGGTTTTTTACTTTACGGAATTTCTTTACTTTACGGGGCAACCGGAAGTACTTTACTACCGACTATCATTACTGAAATCCAACAGAACGGTTCCGGGAATCCGCTTGTCATTGTTGGTATGGCGCTTGTAGTTGTGGCAATGAGTTTCAAAATCGCGATCGTTCCGTTTCATATGTGGACGCCGGATGTTTATACCGGTGCGCCAACTCCGGTTACAGGATTCCTTTCCGGAGCAGCGAAAGCCGCGGGTTTTGCTGTATTTATTCGTGTTTTAATGACCGGAATTCCTCTTGACAGCGCAAACTGGGAAAACCTCTTGTGGCTCCTCGCTGTTCTGACTATGACCGTAGGGAACGTTATGGCTTTGCAACAGAACGAAGTCAAACGTATGCTGGCTTACTCCTCTATTGCTCATGCGGGTTATGTGCTGGTAGCAATCGTGGTGGGAAGCACCTCTGCCATCAGTGGTGTAATTTTTTATTCCTGTGCGTATGCGTTGATGGGAACAGGTGCTTTTGGAATTTTAACCATCCGGGATGCAGGTCGTGTACCCAGAACTTTTGATGATTTAGCCGGTTACGGTAAACGGAATCCGACGCTTGCACTGCTGATGAGTTTATTTATTTTTTCGCTGGTCGGCCTACCGCTAACCGGAGGATTCATTGGAAAATTCCAAATCTTCAGCGCAGCCCTTCAAGAAGGCTGGATCTGGCTGACTGTGATTGGGATACTCAACAGCGCCCTCTCAGTTTATTACTATTTGCGTGTTATAATGTTCATGTATATGCGTGAAGGTGCTCTTCCTGAAGGTGCAATGGTTTCAGGCAACACCTCCGGATTTGCCATGACAGGTTTACTCGGAACGGCAGTAGCAGTACTCTATCTTGGTATTTTTCCGGATCGTATATTGGAGCTTGCATCGTTGTCCATTCTGGCACTGCTCTAGGTCTTAGCATTAAAAAACAAAGGACGACATAGGTATTTGGGATTAATCACCTGTACAATAATTAAAACAGGCCCAAGTTCATTAAATATTCAGGAGGCTTCTTATATTTCTCTTTTGGAGGAAGGTGATAAATAATGGCCACACTTTTTGCATAAAATCCAGGATATGCAAATTACGCAGCGGATTTAGTTTGCTGCAGGTGGTGATCTAGGTAGTGATCATCGGCATTCTGGCCACACTTGCTTATCCAAGTTTGGAAGCATATCTGCAGCGTTCAAAACAAACTGAGGCTAAAGTCAGTCTCAGCGCAATTTTCAATGCACAAAAGATTTATTTCGCTACCAATCAAACATACGCAGATACACTCAGCAAACTGGATGTACAACTGGAATCCGGAGGGAGCGCACGCTATGACATCACCCTCACTGGTAACAGCACTTCCTTCACCGCAACTGCTAAAGGCAACCTCGATGACGATGCCGTGTTGGACACTTGGACAATTGACCAGAGTAAAAATTTGCAAAACACGGTCAACGATATCAGCTCTGAATAAAATGAGGTTCCTGCATAATTCATCGAAAACGTGTTATTTACGTTTCTCCTTAATTGCATCTCTGCTAGTCGTTTTTCTACTTTTCTCCGGATGTGCAGTTAATCAAATTTTTCATCAAACTCCTCCCTCAGATAAAGCACTGACTGACATAAATTATATTTACGTTGATAAATTTAAGGGTGATCAGTCAATCTTGTTCAGCAAAATATTAACTCATGTAATTAGCCAGCAACCGCTGCTGAAATCTCTAGCAGTATTTCCAGAAAAAGAAAATCCTAATGCAGCGGTACTTTCCGTGGAAGTAAGTCGTTATGAAGTACATGATACAGAAACAATCGAACAACAGACACACATAGCTTTGATCGAACACAAGGTTCTGCAGGACAATCCTGCAGGACTCAACACCATTAAGAGTTTATTTGAATTTGTCGAAAAATCTTATCCGGAACGCTTGATTAATCGCACACTGGATTTGGAAATCTCATTTAAAATCATCAGTGCTGCCGGAAACGAAATTCTCTACTTAAATCCTGAAAATGCCAGCCTGAAGCAAAGTTACAGAGGTGAAGAAAACATTCTGCTGATTCCGGATGCCTTAGATGAGATGGCGCGTCTTGCTCAACTGCTAATGCAAAAATTTCTAGACCGTATCAACCCTGAGCCCCAAGAACGTGTCGTTGCTTTAGAAAAAGGATCCAGTCCAGTACCATGGACATTTGGCATGCTGGATTTCGGTCACCCCCGAATTGTCCGTTCAAATCATTTTGCCAGCGGCATGAGATACGACCTTGCTCTGAAAGGCTGGAATTATGTGCTTTTTGAACCGAGGACCTATCCGGAATCAACACGCTTTTTTTTCACCAATCAAGTTTTTTCACGCCTCAAAAGAGCAGGTTTGCCACACACAACTTTACAGCCTTTATTGGAAGTTCACGAAAAATCGTTTGATCAGGATGAAATAAATATCATCCTTTTGGGTCTGATTCCAAATCAGGACTTCAAACGTTATGCGCAAATTATAAAATCACATGCGCGCGTAACCCAAAACATCGACCGTTTGAATTTGGCAACATCGCACTACAACCTGGGTGTGGTCTATCAGTTACGAAGTGAACTTGGGCTGGCGGAATATCACTTTGCTCAAGCCAACGCATACAATCCTCATGCAAAATATTCCCAGGCATGGACTGATCTACAACATCTAAGAGGTGATTACAATCCCCTCGATGAATTGATGGATCGCTCAGTTGAATCAGCCGGAAAACTCAACCCACCTGATGGTGCTTTGCTGCAGCCAAAAAACTGACAATCTCCTTAATCTTGTTTGAAAACTGAAGACAATTAAGTTTATTAGTTTAATATCGTCAGATAATTTTTTAAAACTTCTATGCCCTTAGCTTTCAGTTCATTTTTGATGAAATTGCGTTTAATACTTCTGATTCCGGCCTTACTCTTTTGTCTGAATTTGCAGGCGGAAGAAGTACTCGTCAATTCTTCTGCTAAAATATACAACGCTGACATAAATCACGCAAAGGAACAGGCATTAAAAAATGTTCTGCATGAAGCCCTAAAAAAAACTATGGGGAATTTGCTGGATGTAAAAACAATTAGCTACAATTACGAAGTAATTAAAAATCAAATCTACAGGTTTAACAGTAAATATATCCTCGATTACAAAGTCCTCCGCGCGGAACATAATTTTAAAAAAAAATTGTATGAAATAATAATAACCGCCAATGTTGATGATGTAAAGATTCGACAAAAACTGGAAACATTACGTATTCTGCAGAAAAGATTGAAAAAAAAACGACTGTTAGTGCTTTACCACAACAGAGCGCCTGAAGCGGTTCCTCGTGAAAATAGTGCTGTCACATCTGCACTTGCTGCAGTTCAGCAAACATTTGCAGAGCAGAGTTTCCGGACGTTTAGTGAACAAACGCAGAGACAAGTCTATCGTTCTCTGGAACAAGAGAATATAGTAGGACGCCCCGTGGACAGCCTGATTGCGCTCGCGTTGAATTATAATGCCGACGTCCTTGTGATAATAGGAATGAATTACGGGCCACTCAACAAACAGCTTGGTGCATTTTATCGAGTCAGCGCAGTTGTAACTTTCAGTATTTATGATACTGCTTCCGGACAACAAATTGCCGAAACAAATGTTGAGGCAACAGAGTTTTCAGTAAAAAAGCCTAGTGAACTTAAAAGGGACATGTTATTGGGAATTGCGGGCAGGCACGCTAGTCTGGAAAATGTGAGGCGTACTACAGAACATATCAACCATTTCTATCAAAAGTCCGGTGATATAGGTCATGGATTTTCTCTGATATTCAGTGGCTATTCCCCGCGCAGGGAAAATTTGATTATTGACTACCTGGAAAATAATGCAGATTTTCGGAATCTTACCGAATTAAAAAACACCTTCGGTTATCTTGGGCTTGAAGTATTTGCTTTGAAACGTAAAAGCGTTCTGCGTAGAAAAATCACCAGTGACCTGCTCGAACTAGAAATTGAGACTGCCAATAAATCAATAGCCGGTAACAACCTGTTTTTTATTAACCCCAATCCCATGGAATAATAATAAGAGAAACTACCCGTAGATAACTCTTCCATAATTTCCAAAGAAGCCCAAACATAGTTCCCTCATTCGCAATAATCTCAGCACAAACACTGCCTCTATGATCATCACTTTGGGTGAAAATTCAGCTCTCATTTTAAAGTCCCTAGACTGACATTATTTTGCTTTAACATTGAATATATAATTATCATTTATAAAATAATCTTGAAATCTCACGCTCAAATGTTTAGGGTGTAGTTTACAAAGTTAGCAACCCTGTTGTCTGCATAATTTTAAGGTTTTATTTGCTAAATTTGTGAAGGCAGTTGAAAAATATATATTTGTACTCAGCTTCTTAGTTGCCTGAGTCAGCATGCATTAAATATTAGCACAGTACATTTATCTCCAGCAATTGTTATAAAAAAGGAATGTTAATATGATTTTATTCAGAAATTTTCACTATAACAAATTATTTGCTTTGTGCGGATTTTTGTTAATTACTCATACTGCAAAGGCGGAGACGATTTACGAACTTGATTTTACCACTGCTACAGGAGAAGTAAGAGGTTGGTTTGAAACAATCAACTGGGAATTCCGTGAAGATGTAGCCGAGATGAATTTACGTTTTGAAGATGGGAAACTGGTGATTGAACCAACCAGTGATAAGCTTGGCGTGTTGATGCGTGATTTTGACAAAAAAGACTATTTGCACGGTGTAACAAAAATCCGCATTGAATGGGGAGTTGATCAATATCCTCTGGGTGCAGACTGGAGTGGCCCTGCAGACAAGACACGCAACACACGCGAGGCGGTTTCCTTTATGATCTTTTTTGGTGAAAGCAAACTTGACAGCGGTTTTTTCCTTGCGCCTGATCTACCTTATTTCATCAGTTTTTTCCTTGGTAAAGACGAGAAACCCGATGAGGTTTACCTTGGTAACTATTGGCAGAAAGGCGGACGTTATCTCTGTATACCATGTGACGGTACCAGCGAAAAAACATATGTCACAGAAATTGACCTGTCTGCGAAATTCTTTGAATTATTTGCTAAACAGCCACAGCCTATCAGCGCTCTTGGAATTGAGGTCGATGTACAGAAAACCGATAAAGTAAACGGACGTCACTCAAAGGCGTACATTAAACGAGTTGAATTGTTCTAAAATAAAAATGAATAATTTTTTTAAAAATACCCTTGACCCCATGGTTGCATTGACGTTGATTGCAGTCTTGGATATTTTTCTATTCCTGCTTGTTGGTGCGTGGACAGTAGGCGGTGGTGAAACGATGATCACCGGTCTGGTGGCCCAATTTTTCCTCGGAGATGAACTTTCCCGGATTCCTTTCTGGAACCTGGTCTTTGTTCCGGATGCCGGCTACTGGAAAATTTATATAAGCTTGGGAATGCTCTTTGGAGCAATTGTAAGTGCGGTTTTGAGCAAAGAGTTCTACCTGAGGTTCCCACGAAGATTAGGTGAATGGGTGATGATAACCATCGGAGGACTGCTGATGGGTTTTGGTATCCGTCTGGCTTTCGTCTGCAATGTGAGCACTTTCTTCGGCTTGACTCCTCAAATGAATTTAGGCGGCTATCTTGCGATAAGTGGAATTTTGGCAGGAGCCTGGGTAGGCTCATGGATCTATAAAAAAGTATTGGAAGGATAAATCATGTCTGTAATCGGTGAATGTTTAGTGGCTTTTGTTTTTGGCTCAATTGTCGGATTACTTGTTCAACGTTCGCGTTTTTGCAATACAGCGGCATTGCGGGACGCAATGTTGTTTAAAACTTATAGAAACACAAAACCACTGTTGATGGGAATGATGATCTTAACATTTGGTTTTACGCTATTCCTCACTTTTGGAGAAGGCAAGGCGATGCACTTCGATGTGGGTTTAAATCAAGTGGCTGGCTTGTTTCTGTTTGGAATCGGGATGGTCCTAGCCGGTGCTTGTACCGTTTCAACGTGGGTCAAAGCCGGAGAAGGCAACGTAGGCGCCATGTGGGCGCTGCTTTTTACTTTTATAGGCATGTTCCTTTTTTCATTGCTCTGGTCAGAAAATTTCTGGCCACCTGCTTCTATCAGCATGACTGGAGAACCAAATTTGGAAGCACTCCAGTTAGGTTTTATAAACGCGCGTACATTACAAGATAAATTTGGTGTGCCTGCAGTGATTTTTGGAATGGTACAGGTCTTCTTGCTTGGATTGATTTATCGTGCTATTGTAAAAAAAGAACAGGCTCAACTTCTGGAACATGACAAGGCTGCAGCAGCAAACAAAGTAGAATTATCAGAGGCAGCCTAGTCTTGAGAAAATTATTTATTATAAATTATTAAGAACGAAAGAAAGTTATGGGACTGTTTTCTCGTAATCCAAAGAATGATGATACTCAACAAGTTAATTTACAGGAAGTTAAACTGAGTGACGGAATTTCATACAGTCTGGCGCAGCAACTGGATTGTCTTGGTGACTCTTGTCCACGTCCACAGATGATGACGAAAAAAGCCCTCAACAACATGCAGACAAACGATGTAGTAGAAATCACTGTTGACAATCCTTCTTCAATGGAAGCAGTTCCACCAATGGGACCTCAATTAGGTGCGACTCATTTGGAAACAGTTACTGAAAATAACTGTTGGAAGATCTACATGAGAAAAGATTGATTAAGTTATAGTTACACCATGCAACAATTATTTTTAACAAGAGTTTTTGTAACTGTCGTTTGCGCTTTGAGTATTGCAACGCTGTTTTATGTTTTTATTGTTCCAATGCCAAGCATGTATACATCCCGAGACGGAATTCCGCATTTCACTCCAAATGTGATTGACCCTATTACAGGTGATACGATCAGAATCAAAAGACTCGTACAGCATTATAAAGGAGAATAAAGTATGACTCTGGATATTGAACTAATTGCGGAACTTGTCATGTTTGTAGTGGCCATTGGAGCAATGTATATATTTTTCCTGAAAGATTCATTTTAATTGGTGCTTAACCATACAGCTGATTTTATAAACGACTTTCAAAGATAATTCTATGGATAGATCAAGTATAATTTTTTGTGTAGGAAGTGTGCTGGTTTGTCTTGGTATCGCCATTTTTACTTTCCCTGAAGCCTCAGTTTCCAGAGAAACACTCACAAACGCGAACACTCCAATGGATGCAGAAAAAATGCAGGATATCGATTTGGGAGACTTTGGTAAAGTTACTGTTTTGGAAATGCTGGACTATTATTTGGAAAATCCACCTGCAAAAACTACAGTTGAATCTGAGCTTAAAGAAACCCATTTTCAGGGTTGCTGATGTATGCGGAAAGCGGTATTTGTATTCTGTCTTTTGTTCACAGTTTTCGCATCGGTGGACAAAGCACTCACAGCTCCTGCTTTTAGTTATGCATCAAAGATAGAGACCGATCTACTCCACAGAGCAGTCATTGTTGATGTACGTCCGCAGGAACTTTGTCTTAAAGGAAGTTTATCCGGAGCACGCTGTTTGCCTGCAGGTGATTTTTTCGGACCACACGGTCGATTAGTAAATTTTCCTGATCTTTCATGGTTACTCGGAACTGCAGGACTTTCCGGAAGCGAACATGTGTTAGTTGTCGGAATCTCTCCGCTGAAACGTGATTTTGTTGCAGGAATACTTTATCTTGCCGGCCAGCAAAAAGTTACAATCCTCAGAATTTCCTTTGCTGAACTTAAGGCTAAATCGGCGGATTTAAAACCCGGACAAAAACGCGCTAATATCCGTTCTGCTGTTCACAGTGCACCTTTCCGCGCGGAAATGATTATTTTGCGGAATGAACTGGATGCTTTGCTAAAAAGCAATAAATTGCCGGACCTACTGGATGGCAGAAGCGAAAAGGAATATTGGGGAGAAAATATCCGGACTTCCCGTGGAGGACACTTGCCGGGAGCACAGCTTCTTCCGGCTGCAGAATTAAGAGCTTTGTTAAAAATAGATCCTCAGCGTATTCCTGACTTTTCGGTACCAATTGTTTATGCGCACAACACACTGGAAAGCGTGGCTTATTTTAGCTTGCTTCGAGCAGGATTCGGAATTGAAGCCCGTGTTTTTTTAACAGGTTGGGCTGACTGGGCCATGGAGTCGTCTTTGTCAGTTGACAGTTTGAGCTATCCGGACAAACAATCTTTAAACAAAATTTCTGCTCCGGAAACGCCGTCACAGACTGATAATTATTGGCCGATCTCCATCGCAGTGATTCTTGCAGGTCTTTTTTTAATGGCATGGGGAATTTTATCAAAAAAAAGGGAACGCACATGACTGAATTATTTTTTCTTGTTTCTTCAGCAAAAACAGGGGCCGTACTGGAACCACTGGCCAGTGCCTGCAAAAGGAACGGTACATCATGGTGTTGTTTCATCACTGGAGAAGGTGTTAAACAACTGAAAAATCCTGAACTATTAAAGCTTCTTCCCAATGCAGAAAGAGCGATAGCATGTGAGCATTCCTGGCATGAGTTCTTTGGTTCCTCCGAATGTCCAGCCGAACTTGGAAGTCAGACCTCCAACAGTGAAATGATGACTGAAACAAAACGTGTGATCAGCCTTTAAGGCTAAAAATGACTACTAGAAAAATTACTGTACTGGGACGTGATAACCATGGGGAGGCCATGCGGGTCGCCGCGGGATTAACCATTTATGGACATGAAGTCCGCATAGTTTTTATGAATGAACCTGTGTCAGAAACTGAGGAAAACGCAAAACAGGCAGAATTGCTCGAACTGGCAGATATCATTCCTGAAACAACAGTTTCTGAAATGGCTGACGACTTACCGTTTTTAGACTCTGCGGCTCTGGCTCAGGTTATTAATGAATCAGACCATGTCATAAATATCTAATGACAAATACTATCCTTGCGCTACATGCAAATCTATTTCAGGATGCTAATACTGTTGAATCCGCACTTCTAAAAATGGCAGACAATCCTGAGGTCAAACACAAATCGTTATCACCGGCAACAATGAGTGAAAAGGACTGGGACAAAATCCTTGTCGATATCCTCTCTGTTGAAAAAATTATTACTCTGTAGAATATTTTATTTTTTTCTGCTTTATATATTAAATTAACCTAGCTCAGCATAAACAATATACGTAAATTTACGTATATATAAACATATTTAAA
>JAPKDT010000254.1 GCA_028822475.1 SAR324 cluster bacterium | reverse complement strand
ACAAGCAGCAGATAAAGTGACCATTCAGTTGAAATGGGTCACACAGGCTCAGTTTGCAGGTTATTATGTAGCACAAGATAAAGGCTATTATCAGGCCGCAGGACTGGACGTAACAATTAAACCGGGTGGGCCGGACATTGCTCCGCCGCAGGTGATTGCAGGAGGAGGAGCAGATGTGGTTGTCGACTGGATGCCTTCAGCATTGGCTTCACGTGAAAAAGGTGTAGCACTGGTTAACATCGCGCAGATTTTCAAGAAATCTGGAATGATGCTTACCTGCCGCAACGACAGCGGAATTAAATCTCCTGCTGATTTTCGTGGGAAAACGCTGGGTGTCTGGTTTTACGGAAACGAATATCCTTTCCTGAGTTGGATGAGCAAATTAGGTATTCCAACCACCGGTGGTTCAAACGGCGTGACAGTTTTGAAGCAGGGTTTCAATGTAGATCCGATTCTTCAGAAGCAAGCAGAATGTATTTCAACTATGACTTATAATGAATACTGGCAAGTTGTTGATGGAGGACTTAATCCATCTGAGTTGACTGTATACAAATACGAAGATCAAGGTGTTGCCCTCTTGGAAGACGGTTTGTATGTGTTGGAAAAAAATCTTAAAAACACAGCATTTGTAAATAAAATGGGACGTTTCCTCAAAGCTTCCATCAAAGGTTGGAAGTACGCAGGTGATCATCCTGATGAGGCAGCGGATATTGTTCTTGAAAACGACGATACCGGTGCTCAGACTGAAAAACATCAACGCAGGATGATGCGTGAGGTAAGCAAGTTGGTTGGTGATCAACCACAGGGTGTCGGTTATCTAATACCGAGTGATTATGAGCGCACAGTTGAGGTTCTGATGTCCTCTGATTCAACACCTGTGATTTCCAAGAGACCTAGCGGTGCCTGGAGTCACGCAATTTGGGATGCAATGTAATTTCTTTTGTTCCTGCTTTCGGAAGCACTGCTCACTTGCGGTGCTTCCGTTTTTCTTACACTTCCTTAAGTCACAAGATCCCTCTCTTTAAAGTCAAATCAGCAACCGATGTCAGCGGACTCACTTGCTGATACTTCTTCAGTCTTGTTAAATCTAATTAAAATTGACATTCCTGTTATGCTTGTTTTACTCATGCAACTAGTTATTACCACGTCACTTTAAGTAACTCTGCTAATGATATTTCTCAAATGCTGCACTTGTAAAATGAAAGTGAGTGTTTGAGATACATCCAAAATTATGGCAAACTAGTCAGGAACTCAAATTTTAACAACCGGAACTTTTTATGAAAACAAAAATAGAGATTACGCGTGACTGGCTTCCTCGCTATACAGGAACAGAGATTGCTGAATTTGGTGATTATATTTTACTGACAAATTTTAGTAATTATATCACCAAGTTTGCCGAACGTTTCGATTGTGAAATAAGGGGAGAGGGCGGTCCGATGCAAACCGCGACTAATAAAAACGGACTGAGCATCATAAACTTCGGGATCGGTTCAGCTAACGCTGCAACGATCATGGATCTGCTCACAGCCTGTAATCCCAAGGGTGTATTGTTTTTAGGCAAATGCGGAGGTCTAAAACAAACGGCAGAAATAGGACGTTATATTATCCCGATCGCAGCAATCCGCGGAGAAGGAACGAGCAATGATTATCTGCCTCCGGAAGTTCCTGCTTTACCTTCTTTCAAACTGCATAAATTTGTCTCTGACACAGTACTCGCTTATGGTCAGGAATACCGTACCGGTGTCATTTACACCACCAATCGCAGAGTCTGGGAATGGGACAATAAATTCCGTAAAAGATTGATTGATCTTTCCGCGATTGGAATTGATATGGAGACCGCTACTCTCTTTATAGTGGGACATGCCAATAAAATTTCCCGTGGAGCAATTCTCCTTGTTTCAGATATGCCGCTGCTTCCGGAAGGTGTCAAAACGCAGGAAATGGATAAAAAAGTTACCGCCAAATATGTGGATATGCACCTCGAAATGGGTATCCAGGCCATGACTGATATTGATGAAAAAGGTGAGGAAATAAAGCACTTCGGTTATTGATCGCTGAACCTTGCTTTAGTGAGGTAGACCATGAATATAGGAAATCCGCCCCTGAAACTTATTGGGACTTCTTATGCACTGGCAAGTTTGCTTGGATTATAATGAATGGAGACGTCTATGCCTGGACTAAAGAAGGTAGGAATGTTGGTCAGTACAGAATTGTGAAGTTTGAAATGGGAAAGGTCATAATTTAGAGTAAAAATGAATTAGTTTTGCTCAAGTCCGAATCTATTTAGCCTTCAAACCATAACCTCTATTCTCATATGCTGATTATTAATAAAAAAGAGCAACAGAGTTTATTTAATATTTAATTACGTAATGATTGTTCAGCTAATATCAACATTGATAGGTTCAACTGCATCGATAGTCTTTTCAATCTCCATTGAAGAAGATGTGTTTTCCCGGAGTGCATCCAGTTCAGCTTTATAGCCATCGTAACCTTCTTTGCTTGTAATAGGTTGCAAAGAACCATGGTTGTATTCATCAATAGCAAACCATTGAACGGTTGCACCTTTGGGCAACATATATAAATCTGATGAGGCCATTTCCTTCCAATCGATTGGATTCTTGTGTTTCCAAGTCGTCATAACAGCGTATGCCATTTTAACTCCTAAATTAGTATGATAATTATGAAAAAAATGACGTTTCACTATCCGGCTATGACAAGACATTGATATTTTAGCATCACTTATAAAGACACATTATGCTGATATAAATTAATATTAACTCGAATAAAATCAAGAAGTAATTCCAAGAATACTGTACTCAGGTTGATGGAAGAAGCGAGGCTAATTAGCCTTGCCACAAAACGGGTCAGTTCTCCCATTGTGCTGATCAAACTAATACATAAAGTTAGCGTAAAAATAATTAACTAAAACAAATGCAAAAAATTAATGAACGACTGCTAGTTGCTGTTGTTGGAGCAGGGCTGGCGGGTTCAGAAGCGGCGTGGCAATTGGCTGAACGCGGACACTCGGTTCGGCTGTTTGAGATGCGTCCGGTACGCATGACTCAAGCACATA
>JAPKDT010000253.1 GCA_028822475.1 SAR324 cluster bacterium | reverse complement strand
AGCAGTCATTAAATACTGAACAACACATTTAAGAATCCTTTGAAGGAGGAAAAAGATGGGGTATATTTATCATTAAATACAAAAAAGTTCCGAAAGGCATCCTTTCAAGTCTCTTTTTATTCTCAGTTCTTCTGTTGTCGTTCTTCATATTGATCGGTTGTAAAAAGAAAAAAGATCAAGATTTGGTTCAAGCTACAAGCTCAGATGTTAGTACAACTCAAGCGTTCCGCATTCTAGAACAGGCCACATATGGACCCACAGAAGATGATATGAATGAGGTTCAATCTCTAGGTTTGACCCAATGGATTGAAAAACAACTAAATTCTAGTTCCGCTTACGATAGTTCAACAGATTCTCACCAATCACACCTACAGAAGTATAAAGCCATTGCAAAAATGTCTGAACCAACTACATACGAATCAGATTCAGACTTTAATAATAATTTTCACGGTAGAACAAGCGATTACCAAACTGCAGCTTGGTTTGAGAATGCACTCCATGGTAAAGACCAGCTTCGACAACGAGTAGCATTGGCATTGAGTGAATTGATGGTAATATCAGGAAGTAAGCAAAGAACTCGATTTAGGGGAGATTCTTTGGCATCCTACTACGATATCTTGGCAAAGTATGCATTTGGTAATTTCAGGACTTTGATGGGAGAAGTTTCAAGAAGTCCAGGAATGGGAATATTCCTTTCTCATCAAGGAAATAAAAAATTCAATTCCTCTTCCAATACCCACCCTGATGAAAATTTTGCCAGAGAATTGATGCAGTTGTTTTCAATAGGGCTTTGGAAAATGAATCAGGATGGTTCTATGGTTAAGGATTCAAATGGGGATCCTATTGCTTCCTACACACAGAATGATGTTGAGGAACTTGCCAAAGTAATGACAGGTTATGACATCAAAGGAAACAGTAAATTTGGAAAAACCAGTCGGAAAAATGGAGAAGAATGGTCTTCTCCCATGGAATTTAATTCATCTCATCATGAATATGCTGCAAAAACTTTTTTAGGTTCTACGATTGGTACAGAAGGACAATCAAACAGTGATCCATCAGACCTTGATCAAGCACTAGGAATCATCTTTCAGCATCAAAATGTAGGACCACATGTGGGACGGCATTTAATCACAAGACTCGTTACTTCTAATCCTTCATCGGCTTATATCAGCAGAGTTGCAGAGATTTTCAATAATGATGGAACTGGGATTCGAGGAAATTTAAAAGAAGTTGTAAAAGCTGTTTTGCTGGACGTTGAAGCAAGAGAGACGGAATACAGCAGTGATGGGAATTATGGAAAACCTAAAGAGCCCTTATTAGCTTTGACCCAATTCCTTAGAGCTTTTGATGTAAAGCCACTGGATGGTTGGAAAAGCAGAACAAATGCAACAATGAATGGTGTTTATCAATTTTTCTATCTAGAAAATATTATCGGACAATCACCATTAAGATCTGAAACGGTATTTAATTTCTTTGCGTCCGATTTCGTTCCTGCAGATTCTCATTTCATTTCCAACAGTATGGTGGCACCTGAATTTCAAATTCAAAGTGATACTGTCTTAATCAAATTTCACAACCTTATCAGGTCCTCACTCAATACCAATGAAAAAAATGCAATCTTGGAAAATAATACAACCTTAAAGGATTTTGCTTCTGGTCGAAATCACTCAAAACAAAATTATTACATCAATATCGATAGTGAGCTACAAATTTTTGAATATGCTTTGGACGGTGATACAAACGGAGATTTTAATAACATTAATGATTCAGAAAAGAAAAAGGCTGCAATTCAATCATTACTACAGCACCTTGATAAAAAACTTATGGGAGGAGAAATGCCTTCAGAATATTATACGGCCTTGACAAATCATTTAATGAATATGAATTGGGGGAAAAAGTTTAATGCAAAGGAAGCAAGAAATGTCATTTCTGATGCAATTCGCTTCATGGTTACATCAAGTTTTTTTATGATTCAAAAATAAACTATATGAAAAGACGAAATTTTTTGCAGTCCGGTCTGGCGGGTCTATCGATGATGGGTATGCCACAGTTAGGATTGAAAGCAGCTGCTCCAAGTTTTTCAGGCTATAAAGCATTGGTATGTATCTTCTTAAATGGAGGAAATGATGCCTGGAATTCATTTGTTCCTGCTTCAGGTTCTGGGAATTCTCAATGGACAGTTTATAACAATGGAAGGGGGGATCTCTCGGTCGCCGACAGCGATAAAACACTTCCAAGTATAGGAACCTTAAATCAAGGTTCAGGTAATCCGTACTACGATTCAGGGAGTGATTCGGCTGCCTACCTGGGAGGTTCTTATCCCCTGTCATCGATTTCGGAAGTGAAGGTTAATGCAATGATGCCTGAATTGGCGAGGTTGCTAGAGGATGGGAAAGCTTCTTTGGTTGGAAATATTGGAACTCTTGTTGAGCCACTCAGTGGGAAGACTGATTTTCAGAATGCCGCTAAGAAAAAACCATCTTTTTTGTTTGCACACAACCACCAAAGACGCATCATTTATACTGGCAAAGCAGACGATCTTAACATGACAGGATGGGCTGGAAGATTGGCCGATCTCTGGTCTGGGATCAACAATGATAGTGTGATGGGGCTTAATGTTTCTTTCAATGGGCAGGTCCGTCTTATGACTGGAGTTAACAGTAAGCCTATACTGTTCAGTCCAGATCAAACCACTACTTATTGGGACATGAAAAAAGATTCCGACAATGCTGTCTATTCCAGCCGTCGAGATCTTTTTTCAACACTTTATAGAAATAATCCGGGAAGCGACCCATTTAGAAAAGTATACAACCAGATGCTCAAGGGATCTCTCGATTTAGATGATTTATTACAAACCTATTGGAATTCAAATCATAAAAAAACTTTCAGTTCAACTGCTTCTTACGGGGAAAGTCTATTTTCAATTCCAACAAAAGCTAAAACAGGAATGGAGGAGGAATTGAATGGTGATCTGATAGAACAGTTAGAAGCTGTTGCACAATTGATCCACCTGGGATCATCCAGTTCCAAAATGAATTTCAACCGTCAAATATTTTTCGTCAATTTTGGCGATTTTG